>JANXXY010000006.1 GCA_025350365.1 Bacteroidales bacterium
AAAAAAAAACAAAAAAACATATTACAAAACTTTGGGAAATTCAGTGGAATAATGACAATATAGTCCCTGTAAGGGGAATGGTCATTCAGGATTCGTGTTTTTATACACTATGTTATCCAGAACATTATTCCAATTCATTTCTCCGATTGTACCGATTTTCGCTAAAGAAAAACAGCTATGAAATACTTGGTGATTCAATTCCGATTCATTCGGACAAAATTACGACCAATGCCAATTTGTATTTTGACAATCAGTTAAACACTCTGTTTGCGACTGTTCAGGAGTTTGATGATGATATTCGTTCTGATTTGAAGGTCTATTCGTTATCCTTTCCTCCAATTACGGCTAAGGAATTAGCCGGTTATTTACTAGTTAAAAAAAGCCATGCATATCAATGGATTTTAGTTTTATTCGGCTTGATGGTATCAATTATCATTTTTGTTGGGGCTCTCAAACTAAAACGCCATCGTAAACCAAAACTTGAAAATATACAGGCTGAAACATTGCTAACCAAAAAACAGCATAAGACCGATATTCCTAATTCAATTTACCTTTTCGGCGAATTTACTGTATACAACAGGCAAAACAGGGATATTAGCTATATGTTCAGCTCTAAACTTAAGCAGGTTTTTCTGATTATTTTTCAATATAGCATGAAAGAGGGCATTACATCGCAGCGGTTAAGTCATTTATTATGGCCCGATATATCCGAAGCTAAAGAAAAAAACTCCAGAGGGGTTGCCATCAACAATCTGCGCAAGGTATTAAAAGAATTCGACGGAATAGAACTCATTTATGATAAAGGACTTTACAAAATAGAACTGTCAAACAATTGCTATTGCGATTATGAAAGATACCTCCAAATCGTTTCATCGGATCGGACAGAAAAAACCAAAGTAGAGTTACTGGAAATTCTACAAAGGGGCAAATTTCTACAATCATATGATTTGTCGTTATTTGACCAATTCAAAGGATTTTTTGAGCAGGAATTAGAACCTTTGTTGCTTGCCGAAATGAAAAAAGACTACAATGACACTAACTATTCTACCTCATTAGGTTTTGCTGAAGCATTACAAATAATAGACCCAATCAATGATAAAGCAATAGCCTATCAGGTAAAAGCTTTGCGGAAAATGGAGCAAAATTATGAAGCTCAAAGACGTTACTTAGATTTCGTAAACCAATATAAAAAATTGATGGGCAAGGATTACCCTCATTCATTTAATGATTTGAAGTTGTAAAGATTTAGGCTTGCCATTCGCTATCACCTCCTTTCAACACCGCGTTTACAAGGACTTGCACCCTGCTAGTAAAGAAACCATGCCCGACATACTAAAAAAGGCTGTCTGATGGATGTCAGACAGCCTAAAAAACTAAAGAGCACAAAGACAGGTTCAATTCTTAAAAGATGGATTTGTTGTTATATTTTTAGTAATATGGAGGTTGCAATTAAAAAGCAACCTCCGGAAAAAAAGTAATTTACCAATTCGGATTCTGGATTAATGTTGGGCAATTAGTAAGTTCGCTCATCATTAATGGCCAATAATAGTTTTTGTTTGTAAAAACCCTGTCTTCAAGTTTGAAACGTTCCATTCGATATTTCTTTCCGTCAATTGTTATTTGACCAATCGGGTCTTCAACAGGTTTCATTCCATGAGCGGCCTTTTGAGTCCGAGGATAAGGTAAATTTGGATTCGCTTCGTTCCATGAGTTTTGTTTTGCGACTTCGGCATCCGACGTTGGTTCCAAATTCCATCGTGAGTAGAAATATCGTTTGTTTTCATAGAAAAACTCAACTCTGCGTTCTCGTTGAATGTATTTGTGCAATTCGTCGGCATTTAGCCCTGGAGGCATAGCCGCCATAAAAGATCGAGTTCTAAGGGTATTTAAAACGGAATAAATATCAGAGTTAGGTCCACTAATTTTGTTCGTTGCTTCACAATAAATTAATTGGATTTCAGGAAGCCTGATCATTGGAAAATTCAAATCCCAGTTTCCACTCCTTTTCCAGTCTTCATGAAAAAATTTACGGAGGTAATATCCGGTTGAAGTGGCATTACTTGCGCCGATTCGATCTGCTCCGGAAGCTGTATTGATTACCGAATTCTGGTAAGTGCATCCATGATACATTATATCAGAATAAAACCGGGGATCCCTACGTTGGTATGGATTAGTATCATCATATCCAAGAGCTTTTGCATTGGGGTCAAAAATGGAATAGCCATACCCGTCATTTCCAATAAACTCATATTCATCAACTTGTTCCTGAATAGGTTGAAGACGAGCTGCTCCTCCTTTTGAAGGAGGTATGTGGTCGCCTTGCCATGCCTCGTTTTTGTTTTTGGAAAGAA
>JANXXY010000084.1 GCA_025350365.1 Bacteroidales bacterium
TGACGACTGGCAGTGGTCATCATATTCAGGTTTGTCCATATAAACGGTTCCTGAAAAATGGCCAAGAACTTCCGAATAAGTTCCAGCCACAGTTTTTGGCCCACCAAATGTGGTCAAAGTAACTGAAGCACTACCGCAAAGGAGGGTTCGGTCGCACTTTGTTCCGGAACCAGAAACTCGTTGGGTATAATCGAGATCGTATGATGGGCTTGCCCCCTGTAATGGTACAAAGTTCAAAACATCATTTCCTCCCTTATTGTATCCAATTAATGCATGTGTTGACTTTGAAGGATTGTAAAAAGTTAATTCGAAAACATTCTTTGCTCTATCGGTTGGGCTAAGGATAGTTGCCACAAGGGTAAACTTGCCGTCTGTCAATCCGCAAAGTACCAGCGAGTAATTGTTAGGATCCTTTGGAGTAGTTTCAGTGAATCCATACTGGGTATACTCAAATGGATTTCCATCAATTTTTACCAATACATAATAATCAGTTACAACAGTGATATTTGAGATGAGATAAAATTTTGATTTGCTTCCTTCTTTGTTGCTGGTTTCAACTTCAACCGTAACGGCAACAGGATTAACCGTCGGTTTTTGGTTAGGGGCAGTATATGTTGCCCCATTGCCTGTGGCATTCAACGATCCGTTGCTGTTTGAAACCGGTGCGGCCACTGCGTTGAGAGTCCATTGTTTAATTTTGAAACTCACATATCTGGATTCAATAGGCGGAATTGGCGTTAAGGGTGTAAGCCCATCATCATCGCTGGTTATTGGAATGAGAGGCGCCAGTTCTTCATCGTCGGGAATGGCCTGATCCTTAACAAAACCAAATAATCTAAGCTGTATGGATTGACCTTTTTGAACAATGGCGGAAGCAGGATTTAAAGATAAGTCAATAAACCTGCCCAATGCCCAGTCACTGAAATGGGTTGTCTGAACACTAACGGTTTTGGCATTTTTGTCCACTGCGCTTTTTAGCATCGCATTCCAGCTTCTATTGGCACTCTGGGTAACTATCCAAAGAAAATCATCAGGCGTTCCGTCCAAAAGTTGATCATTATAATGAAACGTGAGCCTTATCGGTTTTGAAAAGGTTGTTCCTTCCGGCAACAAACGATACCCAATATTTAAACCAAGTGGGGCCTCATTGGTTATGGGTTGAATGGAAATAGTTGTATTGGACGACAAGGCGTTTGCAGGGATGGTTACTGTCAAATTTCCATCAACTGATTGAACAGAGCCACCTCCTGATCCGATTGAAGTGGTTGCTACATCTCCGATAGGTGTTCCTGAATCAGTTATTAGAGGACTATTGTTTTGCGTGGTATTCGATTCATTCTTTTTGCACGACATTAACAATGTGAAAATGAATACTCCAGCAATAAGCAAATGACGAAATGAATTTAAAGGTTGCATATAAATTAAATTTAAGGATTGCATATTCAGAATTAACGATGCAAATATATGATTTAATCAGAGGATCACTCTCCTGTTTTTCCATGATTTTTCGGAACAACCAAAAAATCATGGAAAAACAGGAGAGTTCAAAAATTGTTATTACCTTACTTTACAATACAAAAGAAAATGAAAAAAATGATCGTGTTTTTTATCCTGGTTGCTAAGTTTTTTATGCTCCAAAGCCAGGTTCTTACATATATATAGAGATAGCTTATTGCTTTTGTTGCCAAATGCAAAGCAAGATACCAATGCAGTGCAACTTTATATTAACCTTGGTCAGCAATATGTGGCAGATAAGCCTGAGGAAGCAAAATTGTATTACAGTAAAGCCGGAGGTCTTAGCCGTAGGATTAATTTCCCGAGGGGCATCATACAAGATATCAACAACTATACTTATCTCTTGAATATGCAGGGGTTGTATGATTCGTCACTGATGTTAAATCTGGAGGGCGTTAAAATTGCGAAACGGACAAAAGATTCACTTAATCTTGCCAAAACACTTTTTAATACCGGCACCTCTTACCGGTGCATTGAAGAATACGAAAACGCTGTGAAGTATTATGAAGAAGGGAAAAAAAATTTCCAAAAATTCGGCAACAAACAAATAGAAGCCCAAAAGAAGATGCCGAAATAAATGCCCGAAGCGGAATTTACTTTCTACGAACATCATTAACTGGCTCATCGGAAGAAACGGTTTGGAAGTGTTATAACACCATACGCGAAATAGAGTCAACTTTCAGGGTCTTGAAAACTGATCTTGATTTACGGCCTATTTATCACAAAAACGACGACAGCACCATGGCGCACCTACACT
>JANXXY010000096.1 GCA_025350365.1 Bacteroidales bacterium
GCTTCCTGAAAATATGACTCGATAGAATCAGGTGGTTCAATATGAATTACAAAGCGAACATCAGGCTTGTCGATACCCATCCCGAACGCATTGGTTGCAACTATAATCCTTGTAAAGTCGCCTTTCCACTCATCCTGTCGGGCGGCACGTTCCTGATCACTTAAACCTGCATGATAATAATTTGCCGAAAAACCCAGCTTTCGTAAAATAAGGGCTATTTCCTTTGTTTTCCGGCGATTGCGTACATAAATAATCCCGCTGCCCTGCACATTGTTAATAATTTTCTGAACATATTTAAGCTTATCTTCAGTTTGACGAACAACATAGGATAGGTTTTGTCGCTCAAAACTTTTGTTGAATATTTTAGGTTGTTTAAACTGAAGTTTATTCATAATATCCTCAGCTACCTGAGGAGTTGCCGTTGCAGTAAGAGCCAATAAAGGTGCGTACGGTAAAAGTTCGCGAAATTCGGAAATTTTAAGATACGATGGACGAAAATCATATCCCCACTGAGATATGCAATGAGCTTCATCGACAGCAATAAGATTTACCTTCATTTTTTGAACTCTGGACTTAAAAATGTCCGTACTTAAACGTTCCGGAGAAAGATATAAAAACTTACAATCTCCATAAATACAATTGTTTAAGGCTATATCTATTTCATTAAAGGTCATTCCTGAGTGAATGGCTATGGCATTGATATTGCGTTTTCGAAGGTTTTCAACCTGATCCTTCATTAACGAGATAAGGGGAGTAATAACAAGGCAAATCCCCTCCTTTGCCAATGCCGGCACCTGAAAAGTAATGGATTTACCTCCGCCAGTGGGCATAAGTGCCAACGTATCGTTTCCTGCAAGAACTGATAATATAATATCTTCCTGCAAAGATCTAAAACCAGGGTAACCCCAGTATTTTTTGAGTATTTCGTATATATCGCTATCCATTTTCAATCACCAAAATATAAAAAAAATCGTTTCGTTCGCTTATTTTTTTGTATTTTGGCACAGTTTAAAATTACGTCAAAATCATTTGAAAATGACAATTTAATTTTTAACAAACCTAATAATACCCCGATAAATAATATTATCAGTAATTTTGCGTTTGATGTTGATATAAAACAATGAGTTTAATGAGAAATTTTTTAGTTTTATTTTTTTTTGCAATTATCTGTTTTTTACCATTAACTGCACAATACTCCCCCAATGCAACTTTATTAACAGTAGGAAATCGTAAAATTTTCGCTGAAGAATTCGAACGAATTTACTCCAAAAATTTTACTATAAATTCAACTGAAAAACAAAGCGTTGTCGAATATTACAATCTTTTTTTAAATTTTGAATTAAAAGTTACAGCCGCGATCGATGCTGGATTGGACACTTTAAAGTCGTTTAATCAGGAACTTAAAGGTTATCGCGACCAGCTTGCCAAATCCTATTTAACAGACAATGAAACCGTTGATAAGCTTATTCGTGAAGCATATTCCCGGATGCAGACGGAAGTAAAAGTCAGCCATATCATGGTTATGTTACCTCAAAATTCGTCTCCTTCGGACACTGTTAACGCTTTCCGTAAAATATCAGCTATACGTAAACGACTGTTGGAAGGTGAGCCATTTGATAAACTTGCTACAGAGGTTTCCGAAGATCCATCAGCGAAGTCAAACAACGGAATTTTGGGTTATTTCTCTGCTTTCCGAATGGTTTATCCATTTGAAAATGCAGCTTACACAACCAACGTTGGCGAAATTTCCATGCCTGTTCGGTCTCAATTTGGTTATCATGTTATTAAGGTATTGGGAACACGTCCATCACAAGGCGAAATAAAAGTTGCCCATATCATGGTGGCTGTACCCCAGGATGCTCCTGAAAAAAACTGGAATGAGGCAAAGGATAAGATCTATAAAATAAGTGACCGGATTAGCAAAGGTGAGGATTTTGGAACGCTCGCTAAAGAATTGTCCGACGATCAAAACTCAGGCAGAAATAATGGCGAATTGCCTTTGTTTGGTTCCGGACAGATGGTATCGGAATTTGAAGTGCCTGCATTTGCGCTTAAAAATCCAGGAGACGTTACGCTGCCTGTTAAAACTTCGTTTGGCTGGCACATCATAAAACTAATTGAAAAACAAGGAGTAAAACCATTCGAACAAATAAAAAACGAACTTAAACCTAGGGTGATGCGCGACGAAAGAGCCGCAATTATCAGCAATTCTTTTGTCACAAAGCTTAAAAAAGAATACAATTACAAAGAGTTTCCCAAAAATTTGGCTTGTTTTTATACGCTTGACTCGACAATTTATTCCGGAAAATTTAACTTTAAAAACGAATGCAAGTTTAATATTCCTCTCCTTAAAATTGAAAAGACAGAATTTTCGACCAACGACTTTTTATTGTTTCTAAAAACAAATCAACCACCTGCTATAAATATTAAAGTAGCCAATTATATCGACCAATCTTTTAAGAGATTCGAAGAGAGAACTTTTGTATCATACGAGGATATGAACCTTGAGAAAAAATACCCTGATTTTCACAATCTGGTTAGCGAATATCACGATGGTATATTGCTATTCAATATTATGGAACAGGAAGTTTGGGGAAAAGCGTCCAAGGACACTTCTGGTTTGGCAAATTATTATAAAACAACCTGGGTAATTGATAAAACGGATGCAAAACCCTTTGAAGAAATAAGAGGATTAGTTACAGCCGATTATCAAAATTACCTGGAGGAAAAGTGGATTGAAGCATTAAAAAAAAGATTCAACGTTACCGTGAATCAGGAACTTTTGCATAAAATTGCAGATAAATACAAATTTAATAAGTAACTATGCTCATAATGAAATCGGGCAAGTTCGATAAATACACTCATGGATGAAAATCTCTCATGCGAATTTCAATCGGCTACTATTTAAAATTATTTTCGGATGAACCAGAAATATTTTGTACTTATTGGTTTATTAATTTTTTTTCTGACAGCTTCCTGTCACAAAAGAGTAAAAGAAGATAAGATACCAGTCGCTAAAGTGCTCGATAAATATTTATATCTATCAGATATTCAGCATATTTTTCCTATTAAAATTACCAAGGATGATAGTATTTCGATGGCAAAATCCTATATCAGCACATGGGTTAAAACCCAGCTAATTTTGAATAAAGCAGAATTAAATCTTTCCCCCGATCAGGTTGAAATTACACAACAAATTGAGACCTACCGATCTTCATTAATAATTTATAAATATGAAGAGCTTTTGTTGAAAGAGAAACTTGACACGGTTGTTTCTGACATAGAAATAGAGAAATATTTCAATCAAAATGCCGCCAATTTCATTCTCGATGAAAACCTGTTGAAAGCTTTGTATATAAAAGTTCCACTCAAAGCTCCAAACATCGAAAAATTAAAAATTTGGTACAAATCCGATCAACGGGAAGATATTAAAAAGCTCGATAGTTATTGTAATAATTACGCTACAAAATACGATTACTTTAAAGATAACTGGATACTCTTCTCATTCATTCAAAGCAAGTTACCAACCAGAATTGAAAACGAGGATGAATATCTGAAATCAAATAAGTATATCGAACAAAAAGATAATAATTTTTACTATTTTGTATATATAAAAGAAAGAAATTCAAAAGGAGCAATATCGCCCATAAATTTTGTACATAATAGAATCAAGGATATAATAATTAACCAACGAAAAGTAAAGTTTTTAACTGATCTTGAAACGAAAATTTATAATGACGCTCAGGATCACGATAATTTTGTCATCTATAATTATGAAAAAAAATAACATGAACAAAAAATACAACATTCTTCTTACCCTTATTTTTGCTTTTTCAATTTCAGCTAGTGCGCAGTCCCCCGATACCACTGTCCACCAAAATGGATCATATGTTATCGATCAGGTAATAGCTATTGTCGGAAACAAGGCGATTAAACAGTCTGATATTGAAAATGAATACACACAACTAAAAGCCGAAAACTTCCAGTCAACCGGCGATTTAAAATGCATGGTATTCGAAAAAATGCTACAGACAAAACTAATGGTTAACCAGGCATTGCTTGATAGTATTGTTATATCCGAAAGTCAACTTGAATCGGAATTAAACCAACGACTGGAACAATTTATTTCACAGGCTGGTTCGGTGGAAAAACTGGAAAAGCATTTTGACAAAAGTTTAGCCGAAATTAAGAAGGATCTATTAGAGTCGCTCCGCGATCAGCAATTATCTAACAAAATGCAGAGCAATATCATAGGAACCATTGACATTACTCCTACCGAAGTTAATAATTTCTACAAAAAAATCCCCAAGGATAGTCTTCCAACAATTAATGCGCAAATTGAAATAGGGCAGATAGCAGCATACCCCCCATTTACTGAGAAAGCAGTTGCGGAAGTTAAAGACAAGTTACTTGATTTAAGAAAAAGAATTGTGAGTGGAGAAAGATTTGCTTCACTTGTAGTGCTTTATTCCGAAGACCCAGGTTCAGCCGGTCGTGGCGGTGAAATTGGCCTTTCCAAAAAAAGTGCACTTGATGCACAATATGCAAAAGTTGCGTTTGCACTTTCCGCTCCCGGTGAAGTATCCCGTATCGTTGAATCGGAGTTTGGCTACCATATTATTCAATTAATTGAACGTAAGGGTGATATGGTAAACACTCGTCACATTTTAATGAAGCCAAAAGCCGACCCGGAATCTGTTACGAAAATAATGCATGCACTTGACAGTATAGCCATGTTACTCCGCAAAGATTCAATATCATTTGAAAAAGCCGTCCTCAAATTTTCTATGGATATTGATACAAGATTAAATAGAGGTTTACAGGTGAATCAAAGAACCGGTGACACCCGATTTGAAAAGGATCAACTAACCGGAGGCGATTTATACGCCATTAAAAAACTTAAAACTGGTGAAATATCAGATCCTTTCGAGTCACACGATCAAAAAGGGAAAGTGTTTTATAAGATTATCTCAATCAGAACCCAACATGAAGCACATAAGGCTAACTTGAAAGATGATAACAGCATGCTTCAGGAGATGGCAAAAAATGCAAAACGCCAATCGATACTTGATGCGTGGTTTACCGATAAAATAAAAACTACCTATATACACATCGACGACTCCTTCAAAGGCTGTGACTTCCGATCAAAAGATTGGCTAAAAGCAGGTAACCAGTAACAAAGGTAAATCGCATCAAGTTAGGATTTTTACCCCAACCCCTTAAAAGGTTATAACTTGTATTGAGTTCTGGTTATTGTCATTCCTTAAGGGCTTTGGGTTACAAATAATACTTTTTTTAAAACAATTGGTTTAAATAAACATCGTACTAGAATTATTATCACGCATGTGGAAAACGTCAATAATAATAAAATTGTGCATCTTCATCGCAGTTCTAAGCGCTTCAACCACTGCTTTTTCTCAAAAGAAACGTGTTATAAAATATAAGGCAGATGAGGTAAGTCATAGTGCGACAATCAACCCTGATATCGACAGGTTAATAGGCCATGCCATTTTTATGGATTCAACGGCAGCTACAATGATGTATTGCGACAGCGCTTATTTTCACACAAAAAATGAAGATATAGATGCTTTTGGAAATATCCGTGTGGTGCCAATGTCGGGTAATACCTCTCTGGCGGGTGATATTATGCATTACAAGGCTGCCGATAGGATGGCGGAATTAAACGGTAATGTAGTTTTGATTGACGATCAGACAACCTTGACCACGCAAACCGCATTTTACAATCTCACTACCGGGGTATCCAATTACCCCACCAAAGGCACCATAGTAACTCCCGACCTCAAGATTGTGAGCGAGCAGGGAGCATATAACAGAAATACAAAGGAATCGTTTTTTAAAAAAAATGTTGTAGTTACAAATCCCGATGGTATCATTCACACTGATACCATGAATTACAATACTTTCACAAAAATCGTTGATTTTCTGGGACCAACAATAATGACAACGGATAAAGATTCGATATACTGTGAAAAAGGATGGTACAACAGAGGCACAGAAATTTCATCATTCAGGCAAAATGCTTGGTTGAAACATAAAAGCCAAGTTATTAAAGGCGATACTCTTTATTACGAACGACGAACCGGCTTGGGAAAGGGTTTT
This sequence comes from Bacteroidales bacterium, assembly GCA_025350365.1. Lineage (GTDB taxonomy): Bacteria > Bacteroidota > Bacteroidia > Bacteroidales > JAAUTT01 > JAAUTT01. The sequence goes on from JANXXY010000096.1 coordinate 6,121, forward strand.
GGAAACGTTGAAGTGCTTGATACCACAAACAATATGATCATCAGGGGTAATTTTGCCAATATGAACCGTTTTCAACAAAGCGCTATTGTTACCAAGCGGGCATACATGATACAGGTCGAGGACAAAAAGGATTCGCTATACCTGCACGCCGATACGATACAATCGGGTAATTTTGTTGAAAATACGGATACATTTAAGTTTGTGAAGGCATACCATCACGTAAGGTTTTTCAGAACCGATTTACAAGGTAAATGCGATTCAATGTACTATTCATTTAAAGATTCCACGCTTGAATTGATAAATAATCCCATTCTGTGGGCACAGGGAATGCAACTTAGATCGGAACACGTGAAAATTTTCATCAAAAATAATACGATGGATCACATGGACATGACCAATTCGGCATTTATAACACAACAGCAGGATTCCGTACGCTTCAATCAGATAAAAGGCCGCAATATGACCGGTTATTTCAGAAAGAATGAAATTTATAAAATGGTTGTGAAAGGTAATGGGCAATCTCTCTATTTTGCCAAAGAAGATAATACAGAAGAAATTACAGGCATAATGAAAACAGAAAGCTCTGAAATCACTATTTTCATGAAAGACAAAAAGCTTGATAAGATAAACTATACCCAAACCATTTCAGGTACATTCCATCCTCCTTTTGAACTGTCGGGTAGCGATTTATTACTTAAAGATTTTAGCTGGCTCGAAAAAATAAGACCGAAATCGTGGCAGGATATATTTGTATGGCAAGAAATCAGTAAAAACGAGGGTCTTGTTAAAAACCCCCGTTAATCAGTATTCGTCTTCGTTAAAAAAGAAATCATCCTTGCTTGGATAATCCGGCCAAATATCTTCTATACTTTCATATATCTCACCTTCATCCTCAATTTCTTGTAAATTTTCAATCACTTCCATTGGTGCACCCGATCGGATCCCAAAGTCTATCAATTCCTCTTTTGTGGCAGGCCAAGGAGCATCTTCTAATTTTGAGGCAAGTTCTAAAGTCCAGTACATAGGGCTAACGTTTTAATAATTAACAACATATAAAAATATCAGATTGCCTGAAATTATATAATTTTTTTGAATTTACAACCTAGGCTGCCAAGTAATTTCAAAAATTTTGAAATCTTTACCTAATTTACGTGATAACATAAATAAATAATCGGATAAACGGTTGATATATTTGGTTACCTCTTCGGGCACAAACATATCGTCAGAAACCTGGGTTACAATACGTTCAGCTCTCCTGCAAACAGTGCGGGCAATGTGGCAGCAGGAAACTACAGTATGCCCTCCCGGTAAAATGAAGGATGTTAACGGAGGTAACTCTTCGTCCATTCTGTCCATTTCCGATTCTAAAAACTCAATGTCTGTAGTATATATTTTTGGGATTTTAATGTTGCAATCATCACAATCCGCAGCTAATATTGAGGCACAAGTCATCAGGCGATCCTGTATTTCAATCAACGTAGTTATAGATTTTTCATCAATCTGCTGATCGCGAATTAATCCAATATACGAAATTAGTTCATCGATAGTTCCATAAGCTTCAATTCGAGGATGGTACTTTGGAACTCTTTTTCCTCCGATTAAGGATGTTTTGCCCCGGTCACCGGTTTTAGTATAAATCTTCATGACAATTAATTTAATAAAAAAAATCCCGCCGGAGCGGGACATTGCATAAACGTATAATTTGGTAAGAAGTTCAGTAATCAGGCCGGGTGCAATTCCGGAATCATAATATTTTCATTTATCTTATCAGATTCAATCATACCATCACGAAGTCGAACGATTCGGTGGGCGTACCTGGCGATATCCTCTTCGTGTGTAACTAAAACAATGGTGTTCCCTTTTTTATGTATCTCGCTAAAAAGATTCATAATGTCCATAGAAGTCTTAGTATCAAGATTACCTGTTGGCTCATCGGCAAGAATGATGCTGGGTTTATTGATGAGCGCTCTTGCCACTGATACTCGTTGTCGCTGCCCGCCAGAAAGCTCGTTTGGTTTATGTGTCATCCGGTCAAGAAGTCCTACACTTTCCAAGACGGAAGTAGCACGCTCAATACGTGTTTCTTTAGGTACCCCTGCATATATTAATGGTAACATCACATTTTCCAGTGCCGTGTAACGTGGCAACAGGTTAAATGTTTGAAAAACAAAACCTATTTCCTTATTACGGATTTCAGCCAATTGGTTGTCTTCCATCTTACTTACATCACTTTTATTAAGAATATAATCCCCCGATGTGGGAGTATCCAAACATCCTATAATATTCATCATGGTTGACTTACCGGAACCTGATGGACCCATAATGGCTACATATTCATTTTGATGAATGGTAAGAGAAACAGATCGTAAGGCATTTACGATAACGGTACCTACCCTGTAATTTTTAACAATATTGTTAAACCGAATTATTTCTTCCATAAAACCATCGTTTTGGGTAACTAAGTTAGAATAAAATATGTGAAAATTACAAACCTAATTAAATATTTAAATATAAATCAATAGTAAATTTTAAAATGTTGTTTTTTTAGATTGCTGTTAAAAAAAACTATCCCCATCCTAAACAGATCGATTGATAAAGTAACTTGTTTATGATCGCAAATTTCGCGCCAGGCTTCAAGCATATCCTCGGACCAACGAATATCATCAACTATAATAATAGAATCGGACGTAATATTTGGCAAGAATAATTTAAAATAATCCATAACTGCTGTTTTCTTGTGATTTCCATCAATAAAGATAAAATCGAAACAACCATTTTTTTGCAGGATAGACGGCAGTATATCATCAAAATTACCATGAATGACGGATATATTATTCATATTCATTTGCTTGAAATTCTCAATGGATTTTCCCACTAAATTATCACTGCCTTCAATGGTGATAACTTTGGATTTTTTATAACCCGAAGCCATGTACATTGCCCCAAATCCAAGGCAGGTACCCAGTTCGAGGATTAGTTGAGGTTCAAAATAACCTACTGACTTATTCAAAAGCTTACCATACTTGTGATTAATAGAAGACATTCCGGCTATCGCCGATAAACTTCTTTCTGATTGTTTTAAACGATTTGATCCGGCTCCTAAATCATTAACTTGAACAACAGCTCTACTTTTAGATGCCTTAATTTTTAAAGATCGAATGGCGGTCAAATTTGAATTATCCGATGTTTTAGAATAAAAAACTTCTTGCAGGAAAGCAAACAAAAAAGGAGAATGAATCCCATGCCCATTTCTGTGTGGACGAGACAACCAATACCATAAGAATTCAAAGGCAATTTTTAAACGAAATAAATTCATAATACGATGCTTTACTATAACTACTTCGATTTCATTTGTTTGGCTCTGAAATAATTATCTTTTTTATTTCCAAACTTAGTATCCATATAATCGAAATAAATATCCCAGCACAACAATGGAACTATCTTCACTTTTACTTCTCTTTCATTCTTTTTCATAATTAGTTGAATTATTAATGTTTATATATAAATCAAAAAGTAATATGTGAAATGCAATTTACTACAATTGAATATAGTATATATTAAACGTAATAAATTAGCTTGGGGATAAAAAGTAAAATGAAAAATAAAAAGCGATAGCTCTTTTTCTTCGCCTTTCACCCGAAAGCTACGATTTAACAATTGTGGGCAGGTCTTCTGGCTTGTCCGGTTCTAACGACCTTCCCATTCCTCTTTGGAACAGTGGCAAAGGAGTTTGTCAAAACACTTACTTGAACTTACAGCTACGGGGATAGCTCCTGATTATAACAGGATTCCCTTTTAATCTCATACAATTTGAGAACCAACAAATGATACAACAAAGAAATAGTTTTCTTTTGAATAAAAAAAAGTAAAGACAGTATTCCGGGACAATTACCTATAAAGCAAAATAAATTGTCGTTTTCGAACGATTATTGCGCAGCAAGAAAAATTAAAGAAAGAAAGCCATGTAGCATGGATGCCAGCGTGGTTTTGGTGGTTTAAGAGGCAGAAATGGAGTGTAAGGGTTGATTAACCTGATTAAATGAGAAGTCTGCCATATTAGCTTATAGGGAAGCGTGTTCTATGGTCATACTTACCAAATTGCCTGTTAGATCAAGTTCAACCAAGATATCTTCGCTAAAATCACGGGTCTCGACTATCCGGTTTTCGTTAAGGCTAACCAATACCGTGTCGGTATCCTTAAAGTATGTTATTTTCATTGTTTTTTGTTTTAGTGTCTAAATAAGTACGGTCAAAGAATGCATTATGTATTGTTTCTTTATCTTCAAGAATTACAATGCTTAAATACTTTTCTGCTTCGTTAATATAAGCCCATCGTCTAACCAATTCATTTTAGATTGCGTTGCAGCACCTGCTTGTCCTATAGCCTGTTAATCATGGGTTACTCCGGAGTGAAATAATCCTTTGCATAATAGGTAATGATATAATCTGCCCCGGCTCTTTTAATAGCGGTAAGGGCTTCCGTCATAGCTATCCGTTCATCCATAAAACCGGCAGATGCCGCTGCTTTGACCATCATGTATTCTCCTGACACCTGGTACGCCGCCAAAATTGTTTTCGGAAATTTCGATTTCACGCGATGAATCACATCCAGATATGTGTGGGCAGGTTTCACCATTACCCAATCGGCACCTTCCATGATATCTGCGGCAACCTCGTCCACCGGCTGACTAAGGGTGCGATAATCCATTTGATAGCTTCTTCGATCACCAAAAGAGGGAGCCGAATTAGCCGCATCCCGGAATGGACCATAAAATGCGGATGCATATTTTGCGGAATACGATAATATTTTGGTTTGAAGAAGCCGCTGTTTCGTGAGAGCCGAACGGATTGCTTCCACCTGTCCATCCATCATCGCCGATGGAGCAACAAAATCAGCACCTGCCCTGGCATGAGATGCCGCCATAAGTGCGAGGTATGGTAAAGTGGCATCGTTATCAATTTCGGTTCCCCGAATGATACCGCAATGACCATGCGAAGTGTAACCGCATAAACACACATCTGTAAACACTTTAATTTCAGGAAATTGCTGTTTAATTTCTCTTACTGCCCGCACAATCAGATTGTCAGGTGCATAAGCAGAAGTTCCGGTATCATCTTTCAACGATTCATCGATGACTCCAAAGAGCAATATTTTGTCAATCCCAAGAGATAAGGTATGTCTGATGTCGGCAATTAATTCGTCGATTGTAAACCTGCTTATACCATGGAGGGATTCTATTGGTTGTCGTTGATTTTGTCCTTCTATAACAAAATAAGGATATATGAAATCGTTAGCATTGAGATGAACTTCTGCATTCAAATCGCGTGTTTCTTTGTCTTTCCGTAAATGGTGAAATCGGTTCATAATTTTTTTTATAAAAACTAAGGATTGATGGATACGAATAATTTTAATTACAATTTACCTAATCGATCTTTCGTCGATTTAAAATCTTTTGCAGTAATAACATTTGTTAAAGAAATTTTGAAATCATTAATTTTTTTTAAAGTCTCAATGCCTTGTACAATAAACTTCTGGTCGTTAAATTCTATTGATTTATGAAATTTGAAAAAATTTTCGAGCCCCGAAGGTGAATTAAAAACGATATAATCATATTCGTTTGGCTTCACCACAATGATATGTTCGGGTATTACGTTTTTATAGATTTTGATAATGACTACCTGGTATCCGCAAGTTTTTAATCCTTCAGGCAATAGCTTCAAGCCAAGATCAGAGCGGGGGATTAAGATTTTCTGATCTTTGAGATTCATCTTCTGAAAGAGCGTGATCAATCCTTCTGAAGATTCATCTTCAGGTTGCAGATCAGAAATTATTCCATATTTCAATAATTCAGCAGTAGTAACCATTCCTATGGACGCTATGCCAATATTTGCCATTGACCGGGAATCCATACCAAATTGATTCAGTACTTTAAAAAAGAACTCAACTGCATACCGGCTTGTAAAAATCAACCATTGGAAGGTTTTGATGGCTTCCAGCACTGGCTTTATGTGATTATAATCTTCCAGAGGTTTTATTTCGATGAAAGGCTGATGTACCACATTTCCGTACTTACCAAAATCACCCGGTTTTGTTCCTGTAACCAGAAACTTAGGCTTTTCAAGATGTTCTGCTGTATTCCATTTAAGACGAACAACATCACCAATTATAATGATGAGTGGAGTTTTTAAAGTTTGAGTATGCAACGATACTTGCTCAAGAGTAGTATAGAATGCTTCCTGGTCAATGCCCGAAACATTATAAACAAGCATAATTGGGGTGTCGGGTCGCCAGCCTTTTCGAATTGCTTCGGATGCAATAGCGCATAGATTCGATGCCCCCATGTAATAAACCAGCGTTCCAGAGGTGGGTACATGAATATCCTTTTCGGAATGACCTGTAATGAAGGTAACAGACGAGGCTATTCTGCGGTTCGTTAGCGGAATTTTAGTAAACGCGGAAGCTGCCATAGCGGTTGTGATTCCAGGGATGACTTCAGTTTCTACGAGGTACTTTTGCAAATATTCAATTTCCTCTCCTCCATGGGCAAACAACATGGGATCGCCTCCTTTCAGCCGAACCGTTTGCTTCCCGGAAATGGCTGCTTTATATAGCAGTTTGTTTATATCGGTTTGTTCATAGCTGTGTTTATCTTTTCGTTTTCCAACATAAATCTTTTCTGCTTTAAACTGGTTTAGAAAATCTTTATTCAACAGATCATCGAAAAATATGATATCAGCAATTTTTAGCAGTTCATGACCTTTGATTGTTAACAGACCAGGATCCCCCGGACCAAAACCTACCAACCACACTTTCCCATAGTTTCTGCGAATATCTTTTTTCTCAAATAATTCCTTGTAATACTGATTGCCTCGCTTTGCAACCATTGCAAGGTTCCCTTGCAGTGAATGCGTTTCGAATGGCAAAATTTCGGCAATCCGATTTTCAAGCCCCAACCGTTTAAGTGCGCACGTAGCAACCACCACCGCATCGACACTTCCTTCATCCACTTGTTGAATTCTTTCTTCAATTGTTCCGCGAATACTTACTATTTGAATATCATCTCTTATTTTTAACAATTCATTTTTGCGAAGAAGGGAACTGGTTCCAAGTTTCGGTTTGGCCGGAAGAGCATTCAGTAATATATTTTGCCGGCTAACGATGGAATCAGTTTGATCAAATGCTTCGAAAAGTGCAATGATTTCGAGGCCCTCCGGCAAGGGATAAGGAAGATCCTTAGCAGAATGTATTGAAACATCCGCAACATCATTCAATATTGCAATATCTAATTCACGAGTAAAGAAATCCTCCATTTTGTTGTTAATTAGCGAAATATCTTTTCGCTTATCACCATAGGATTCCATTGGCAATACACGATACTTAAGATCAGGAAATTGGGAAAATACCTCCTCTACTTGTTTTAAGGCCAAATTACTGGTACGTGAAACTACCCTGATTACCTTATTTCGTAAAATACTGTTCATAAATCAATTGACTATTTTGTTTTGCAGGTTTCCTGATATACGTTTTTTATTTGACCCTGGATGGCAATTTCACCAATAAGGCTCGATTCAAGTCCTGAAACAACCCTATACAAATGTCTGGCTATGTCGGAAGGTACCATACCTGTGCCATAATAGTGTTCTACCCGATTGCAGGTCTGAACCAGTACTCCCGCATCATCAAAAAACATAGAGAGCTGTATTAAAGCCGCTTCCCGTTCAACAAGTGAATTATTTAACTGGTTGATAGAAGATAGTTGGATCATGTTCTAAATATTCTTTAATTTTATTACGTAAAGCAACGGATCGGTAAACATCCTGGGCATTAGAACCAACAGCAATGGTCATATGATCGTGCTTATAAATAGCCGGCGATACAAAATCGCAATGCTTGGGATTATCCACCACGTTGGTAAGAATACCCAGGCTTTCGGCATCGGCTTTTACACGAAGGTTTAATTCAATGATGTTCGTACAGGCATATACGAGGAAAGCGCCTTCGAGGTCTGATTTTTCATAAGGCTTTTCAACAAAGGTATATCCTTTTTCCTTGATTGTATTTATAACTTCCATTGCTACAATAGATATGTTTTTTGTAAACTGTTCAAGGAAACCTATTTTATGACTGGCAATTCTCCCTCCTCCAATCAGGAGGATTTTTTTATCGGTGATGTTGATGGATATGGGTAGAAATATCATTTTTCTATATTTATTTTGTTCAACAATTAATTTCTAATGATCAATGGCGTTTATCAGCTGTAGACATTCATTTACCTGAATCATGCGAGATTTAATTTCCATTGATGATCAATAAAAACAACGGATTTGTATGGTATTTGCAAATTTCCGTATTCAAAATTAAATATTTTATCGGCCATTTGCATTAAATCTTTTGCCGATTCCTTCGGTATTGGCTCTATGGTATTAACAAGGATAAGCAAGGAAGGTTTGATATACTTTCGCAAGGTACCTGATTCGCAAATGATGGCTGCATTGACCGGGATTATTTCGGATAATTTTTGGAAGGCAGGATAAACATATTCGCAATCCGTCTCAATGAAGTAAACATTTGAGGCTCCTGCCTTTAGCATTCTTGAGGTATCTTTATCGGAGGATGCCTGTGTTTCTTCATAAATGGTATATTCAGGATTTTGAATAATACTTTTGGTACCAGTTTGAAGATGAATATGGTTTGATATTTTGATACATACAAGGGGGATTATCGCGTTCCATTCTTCACATAACTGACAAACAAAGCTGGTTTTACCTGAATTTCTACCTGTGCCGGCAACCAGTAAAAGGTTAGGATAAGCTGGACAATCGTTTATAATTTTCTATTTCTGAAGGCGTGTTCACATTCACAAGCTCATTTACCTGCTCACCTTCAGTTTCTATATAACAGACATTTAGTTTCGATAAAAGTTTTTGCAAACTGTACACCTTTTGACCAATGCTTTGTTCCACTGCCTCCAGAATGTTCTTTTTATATAATGCATACAATGGTTCAGGACGATGATTCAACATAGGAACCACAGTGTCATATTGTTCTGCAACCCATATCATTGTTTTCATCAGTAAACCGTTAATCAGCGGCATATCGCAAGCCAACACCAAGTTTAGGTTATTTGTACTATACTTTAAACAAGCTTGTAAACCTCCCATAGGCCCAATATCCTGAATTTGGTCCCGAATTGTAGGGTAACCAAGAAAATTGAGCCGTCGGTCATTTACCGAGATCAGGATTTCAGAACAAAATTGCTGCATTATTTTGCGGCTTTGCCGCAAACCACCCACTCCAACTAAACATAAATAGCTGATTGTCATTTCGAGAGTCTACCCCAAAAAAATAGGGCATAATGCGTTGATGACAGTTAGTTAATTTATTATAAATGTGTCAGCTGCCTAAATCTGTCATTGGTACGAAGTGAGAAATCTCAAAGTCAAATTGTTTCTCGGTTACTACTGTTTATATATATATCAACGTATTACATTTAATAAGAATTCAGAAGTTGAAAAATTACCGAACTATTGATCTATCTGAAGAATAAAATAAGGTGCCAAGAGAAAAACGAAAATCAATTGCTGAAATTGCAAAAACGCTAACTGTTAGAAGAGTTACTTTTTATAGATATATTTATTGGGTTAAACATAAAGTAAATGATTCTGTTACAATAAAAAGATATAATCAAAATAGTTTTGTAAATGGAAGAAATTTTTTACATTTGTATCTACAAAGTATAAACGTATATTATGAAAGCTACAGTTCATAAATGGGGGTAATAGTCTTACAATCCGAATAATTTAAGCCCATCCATAAAAGAATATTCATTAAAAGAGCTTTTAAAAAATATTACTAATGAAATATTCATACCGAAGTTTCAACTAGCAGACGAATCGGAGGCGAAGTATGGTAATGTATGTTCCATATTGAGGCGATCTTGTTTGGCTTCAATTGAACCCACAAGCCGGTAATGCCGTATTATAAGAGGTAGAAACCTAAGTGGTGAAACAGATAGTAAAAGGGATTTAAGGTATTTTTTAGTTGCATTTAAAAATCGAACCCATTTTGAATATTTAAAATAATTTGAAAATCTGGTCAAGGTATTATATCATTAGAATCATTATAATGAAAACAAATAATCTAACAATCGCATAAAAGGCATGGAAGCTTGCACCCCAATAGAATTACTTAAAAATAAATTGACAGAATTAAAATCTATTCCAGAAGCTGAATCTAATCTTATTATTGAATATGAAAAAGCAATTTTAGTGTTGGAATTTCTTGATGTAAGAGCATTTGACGATAAAGTTAACGAAACCAATGAAATGACCATTTTAGATTCCTATTTGAACGACGAACCAAAAAAGGAATCCCAATCTTATTATGAAAGATTTATGGAAGGACAAAAAAATAAGAATAGTAAATTAAAATAATCTGGCAAAACGATGATATTTTAAACTTGTTCGTATTATTTCCCTCAGAGAAAAGTTCAAAATGTATGGAAGGAAAAAATGCTTGCCCAGGAATCAATGTATCATGGTATAAATAGACTTTATGTCTTCTATCGTGAATCTCATCCGTGTGGTAATGTTGTTTTACCCACTACTGCAATACAGCCCTCCGGGATGAAAATGCCACCTGCGGTTTTCGTTTCCTCTTCCACTCTCTTCACGATGATGCGGTCTTGAAGCGGTCTCAAATTCATGTTTTCCTTCTCCTTTCTCTATCGCAGTTTGTGCTGTGAGCCCAAAAAAATATTAGCACTCAAGGCTGATGAGTGCTAAACGCTAGAAGAATATAAACACGGTTCAGGGAAAAATCAAGGCATTAATAGAAAAAAATTTGAAGAACTGACACTGAATTGGCGGGAGGGATTTGGGCGGCTATTTGGTGAGTGGGGCAAGAGTCCTCATGGCGAGTTCGTCGGCGAGCTTGAGGGCGAGCTGCTCCCGTGCCGCAACGAGCGTCGTCTTGTCGTAGGGGAAGAAGTATTCGAGGGGGACGAATACCTCCACGGCCGGTTCCTTCTTTCCCGCCTGGTGGAGGCGGATCCTCGCCTTCACCCGCACCTCCGCGGAGCAGCAGCCGGTCTCCTCGACGTACCCCCAGATCTCGCCGGTGATGTACACCTGCTTGGCGAGCCATTGGGGGTCGATGCCCTGCATCTCTTCCTTCGCGATATAGAACCAGCGGACGCCGGTATTGTTCCGATTGCCGTTCAGGTCGTCGACGAAGGTATTGAAAACGGCTTCGGCAAACGGTTCAGGCACGAGCGTCGTCACGAAAGGAAAAACGTGGATGACCCCCAATTCGGGGAGGGGGTTGAAGTCGGGGGCGACGACCGCCCGCGGGGTCGCCGCACAGGAGGTCAGAAGGCAGAGGAGGACAAGCGCCGAT
>JANXXY010000110.1 GCA_025350365.1 Bacteroidales bacterium
ACTATCTTTTTCGCCATGCCAAGTTTTGATTTTTTACCCGGGTTATTGGATTGTCGTTTTCGTGAAATTCATTGATTGTGCAAATATAACACAAATTTAAAGTTTCTAAACCCCTTTCAATGATTGTTACATATGCGAACAGAGCAATTATGAACTTACTACAATATCTTTAGAATTCGTAAGTATTTTACAGCTACTTACTACTTCTAAAATTTGTTCCGGGCGTTGTAAAGCTTTTTGGCGCCAACAGCAGTGGCTGCAATAAGAAAATAGACAATACCGGGTAGGGGAATGGGGGCCGGATCCTGATTAATCCAATCAGTTGGGTCATCAGCATAAATATTATTACAGATATTTCCAAAGACAAAAAGCAGCAAAAAAATTACAATAAATTTTTTATTCATCTTATTTTTTATTGCACCAGAATTTTAGTAGATTTTTGAAATCCTTTCCCTGATAAATTAATGATATAGATATTACCTTTTTCGAAATTTGTATCTATTGATATAGAACCCTGCGCCGAATTATACGATTTTTCATTTATTATGCGACCCAATAAATCAATCACCTGGATTTTTAAATTTTGTTGCTCTTCCGCAAAAAATACGTACACTTTCCCGTATTCAGAAATAATATTAAGGTCATTAGCTTTGTTTGTCGATATTACAGCGGTTGAATTTCCTGTCCCCTTTGTAAATATAAGTTTGAACCGTTTGTTTATATTTATAGCCCCCGCTTTTAAAGAGACTGTATAAGATGAGTCGCGAAGGTTAACATTCCGATTAGCAACACTGTCCGCAATAAAAACATTAACATCGGCTGGCAATGCATCAAAACTATTCATACTGAAGGTGTATGCTTCGTCTTTTGTAATTGACAAACCGATAGGTATGCTCAAGTCTTTTGTAATAGGTTTGCGGGTTTGAATGGCGAATATATCATTGTCTTTGTATGAGTATATATCAACAGGAAAACGGTCACTTATTAGCTTATAAACATCTAACGAGGCATTGAAGGCGTCACTTCCGGCATCATTAAACTGTATGACACAGTCATTCTGGCTACCCGAACTATTTTTCAAGTACAACCTAACGTATGTTGCATTGCCCGATTTTAGGAAGTTATTATTCTTATCTCGCGTTATTTGTCCGGTTTTAAATGAGACGGAAAAACCATCAGATGGTACTTTTACAAAAAACCCTTGGTTTGGCGCAAAATAGGTAGCCTGGATATTGGTCTGATTTTTCCCTGTAACCTGAGAAATATCCGGTGTAATAACCCCAATGGAAGAGCGTGTAATAAATTTCCCAGCTCCTTTTCCCTGTTCATCCCAATAATAAATTGCCGGTAGGCCGGCATTGTCAGAAAAAAATGTAGCAACGCTTATTGGTGCGGTAAATGGATTCCCTACCAGATTATACCCACGTTGGTAATCGAACCACGATCCATTTGTGGTTGTAAAGGAAAGTCCACTTACTGTAACATCTGTAATATGAGGAGTTCCGGTAAAAATCAACGTATCATTCGAAATTGGAGTAATTCCAACTTGATATCCTACACCTCTAACAAAATTTTCGCCGGCAGGTAAATTTACCCATCGTTTGTTTGATCCGCTCTCAACATATTTGTTCATATATACCGCTTGTTGGGCAATACCGCCACTACCAACCAATCCGCGGGTTTGTCCTGTAAATGGAGAGCCAAATAAAACCCATCCCATACTCCCATATTTCCGTTGGGTATTAATTGTACCAGTAATTTGTCCCTCGGTAGCAAAATATAAATCAGAGTGGTCGAGCATGGTAAGAAAAGCTGTTCCGGAATTTAGGCTCCCTCCTGCCGTAATATCCACTTTGTTTGAAACCCTTACTGCCCCTAATAATTTTACCTTACCTGTTGCCATTATAAGTATTGAATCAGTTTTTGGTAAGGCATTTATTTTTAAAGAATCAGATACATCAATGGTTTTGATATAGTTTGATGAGGAATTAGTTAAATAGCCTTTTGAACCCGAATTAATCGTCAATAGTTTTAGGTTGCAGTTTCTGATGGTATCGGTAATGCCTGTAAGTGTAACATTCATAGCCGGTTTATTCAAATAAGCGATGGCTGAGTTAGTGCCAGTTACGCTCAAGGTAGTTGGAATATAGTTTAAGGTTGCTCCTGGAAGTATTAATCTCCCATCGATGGGGTCGATAGTTGTGATTGTAAGGGTTGGAGAGTTAATTGTTATAAGGGAGCCACCTGTGGCTAAAGTGAGATTGGAATTTATGGTCAAGTCTTTGTCAACTATAAATTTAGAATTATTACTAATTGTAAGCGAACCAAGGTATTTGTGAATAGAATTGGGACCTAGAATATCCGATAATTTTAGGATTTGAGAGGTGGTTGAAATTTCTAATGATTTGGTACTAGAATTTTGTGATGTAAGGTTATAATTTAAGTTTGATGCAGCAGCGTTAATTGTACCTCCAATAGATAATTTATTTGTAATTATAATAAAACCAGCATTTTCTACCGAACCATTCACTAATAATTGGTTGAATATTACTACATGAGCAAGTGATTCAACAATACATCTGCCGCCTGAATTTATTTGAAGATTT
>JANXXY010000150.1 GCA_025350365.1 Bacteroidales bacterium
CAGCCTTTGTATGATGCGCTTCACGATATGATTCCTGTCCGTAAACTTGAGAGTTTAATGGAAGATGGAACCATTCAGATTGCACCCTTGGCATTTATGCGGGGACGAACACTTGATCATGCCGTTGTAATCCTCGACGAAGCCCAGAATGCCACCATCAGCCAGTTGAAAATGTTTCTTACCCGGATGGGTAAAAATGCAAAGTTTATCGTCAATGGCGATTTAACCCAGATTGATTTACCAAACAAATCCAATTCGGGATTAAGTTATGCTTTAAAGATACTGAAAGACATTGAAGGTATATCCATTATCCATTTTGATAACCGCGACATTATTCGTCACCGGCTTGTTAAAAATATTGTAGATGCATATAATAAAGCACAGGAAGATGAGAGAATTTGAAAATTTAAAGATGAGGAGATTTTAAGATTTGGAGATGACGACATGAACCTAAAAGTAACAATTAACCAAAAACAATTAAATTATGGCTAAAGCAATTGTAAAAACAAATTTTTCGTTACCCGGACAAAAAAACCTTTATGTTGGAAAAGTGCGCGACGTGTACAACATTAAGGATGAATACCTTGTAATGGTAGTAAGCGACCGGATATCGGCCTTCGATGTAGTTCTTCCAAAAGGTATTCCTTACAAAGGACAAGTTTTAAATCAGATAGCCGCCAAGTTTCTCGATGCTACTTCGGACATTGTCCCGAATTGGAAAATTGCCTCCCCCGATCCGATGGTAACTATAGGACTTCTGGCTGAGCCATTCAAGGTGGAAATGGTGATTCGCGGATACCTTACCGGTCATGCGTGGCGTGAATACAAATCGGGCAAAAGGGCACTTTGCGGTATTCCAATTCCAGATGGACTGCATGAAAATGAAAAATTCCAGGTTCCTATCATCACACCCACAACCAAAGCCAGTGAAGGGCATGATCTGGACATTTCCCGAGAGGAAATCATCTCCACCGGTTTAGTTTCTGAAGCAGATTATACTCTAATTGAAAAATACACCTTCGCTTTGTTTGAACGTGGCACTAGGATGGCTGCTGACAAAGGTTTGATTTTAGTTGATACAAAATATGA
Source organism: Bacteroidales bacterium (assembly GCA_025350365.1). Taxonomy (GTDB): domain Bacteria; phylum Bacteroidota; class Bacteroidia; order Bacteroidales; family JAAUTT01; genus JAAUTT01. The sequence continues at coordinate 1,090 of JANXXY010000150.1, forward strand.
GTTTGGCAAAAAAGACGGGAAAATTTATCTTATCGACGAAATACATACCCCTGATTCCTCCCGCTATTTCTATGCCAAGGGTTATGATGATCGCCTTAAAAAAGGGGAGCAACAGAAGCAACTGTCGAAGGAATTTGTTCGTGAATGGCTTATCGAACGAAATTTTCAGGGATTAGAAGGGCAATCTGTTCCTGAGATACCTGATGATTTTGTGTCAGAAGTATCGGAACGCTACATTGAGCTATTCGAAAACATAACAGGTGACAAGTTTCAAAAAGCCACAACAGAACATATTTTAGAACGAATTGAAACTAATGTGGTCAACTTTTTGAAGAAATCATAAAGTTAAGAGGATAAAGAAAATATTTATAGAAGTTGGCAACTATGGTAATCATATTCTAACTTCTCATTTCATGCTGCTTCTATATATTTATTACCTTTACCAACACTTTCAATCTTTTTATTGAATTCAAACTAGTTTTAAATGAGTAGTTTAGTTAAATTTTTTGTGGTTTTTCTGATTCTCTTTCCTCAGTATTCTTTTTGCCAGATAACCCCCGTAAATGAAATAGTTGTTGAGATTTCGAAAGAAAAAACAGTAGTTAACGGTAAAATGTTTTATCTCCATACGGTTAAAAAAGGAGAAAACATGTTCCGGATCTGCAAGGCTTACAATGTTACACAAAAGGACATCATTACTGCTAATCCCGAAACCATTTCGGGATTGATCAGAGATGGTCAGGAACTAAAAATACCCATCGAATCAGGTGTGCCTGATAATGTTCAAAAAAATGAATCGAATAAATTCATATATCACATTGCCCAGGAAGGACAGACCGTGTTCTATTTAACTCAAAAATATAAAATATCGAGAGAGGAACTGATCAAATACAATCCCGATTTGAGAATATCGTCACTTCAGGTTGGTCAGCTGGTTAATATCCCAAAAATTCCAGAAGCCAATGTCTCGGCCATTACTCCGCCGGTCACCCAACCTGCCTATCAGTTTTTGGAGCACAAAGTTATACAGGGTGAAACCAAATATGGTATATCAAAACAATATAATATTTCGGTAGAAGAGCTTATTGCAGCTAACCCAATTCTGAATGCAGAAGATCCAAAACCAGGACAATTACTTCGAATACCTGTAAAAAAAAATAGTGAAAATGCGTCTGTTTCTGTAATTCCTAAAAAGGATACATTGAAACCTAAAATTAACTTGCCAGTTATTCCATGCGATTATTATAAACCATTTTCCGAAACCTATCAGGTTGCCTTGTTGTTGCCACTGCTGATTGACCAAAATCAGACTCTGGAAATGATTGATTCGGCCAAGGCCTCAAAAGATGGCTACAAAAAAAGACAGGAGGGCAATGATATTATTACCAGAACCACAAATATTGTTGAATTCTATCAGGGAGCGTTAATAGCTTTGGATTCATTGAAAAAAGCGGGGATGTTTGTTAAGATAACTATCTATGATATAGACAAGGATCTTGTAAAACTTGATCATGTTTTGGCAAAGGCTGAGATGACTAAAATGGATTTAATTATTGGACCATTTTATACGGAGGCTGTTGAAAAAGCGTCACAATTCGCTTTGAAAAATAAAATAAAGTTGATATCTCCCGTATCGGCAAATAGCAATTCACTTAAGAATAATCCCTACCTTTTTCAGGTAAATCCGAACGAAACTATAGGCGCCGACGCTATGTTGAAATATATTTCAGGTATAAATAATAAAAATATTATATTGGTATGCAGCAACAGCCCAAAAGACACATTGCTAACCAACCTTTACCGTAACCGACTAAAAACATTGTTTCAAACACAATTCAAAGAGTTTTATTTCAGCAAAAACATGTCGCAATTAAACCTGCTGTTAGATAAAAATCAAGATAACATAATAATTATACCAACAGAGGATAAAGGTTTTATTAGTCCTGCTTTACAAACGTTAAATATTGCAAAAAAAAACAACTACTCCATCAAAGTATTCGGCTTGCCAGCAGGGACAAATGTGGCCATTAATGAACAAGATTATTTATACAACCTCGAATTTCACTATTATTCCACTTATTATGCCGATTTCACAAATACAAACCTGAAAAAATTCATTGAAAAATACCATCAATTTTATAATACAGAACCATACAAATTTGGTAAGGAAGGTTATAATTTCGGGATGTTAGGATACGATGTTACTTTCTACTTTCTAAGTTCTCTGGGAAGACATGGGAAATCGTTCGAAAACTGCATTAGTCAAAAGAAAATTGATTTACTGCATACCAACATCATGTTTGAAAGAATAAATCCCGAAAGCGGATTTATTAATAAAGGAGTAAACATCATGAAATATAATAAAGAATATACCGTAACGAAGGTAAACTAATGTTAATTTTGTGTATCAAATACCGATTAATTCAGCATCATAATAAGTACAATGATCAGTAGGATGGTTAATATCAAAAAAAGTATAACCCGTTTTCTTTTCTTTTGGTTTTGGATGGCAAGAAGTTGAAAATCCTTTATCTCTTGGAGCTTCGGAAGTAATCGGTTAAATGCAACCTCATCTTTTACAAAATAATAGTAGGCTCCTAACTTTACCGAATCAATTGCTATATCAATATCATCTATTCCGGAAAGAAAAATAAACTCAGTGTTTGGCAGAATTTTTTTAGTGCGCTGCATAACATTAAGGCCACTAATTCCCTGAAGTTTGTAATCCTGAATTATAATATCAGGTTTTAGGTATAATTTCTTCAAACATTCTTCACCCGATAAAATTGGGACAAGATTCGTATAATTATTCAAACTAAGATGATGCTCCAATAGTCTGCTATAAGCTTTATTGTCCTCTACAATAAACACTAATGGATAATTTGTATTTGACATGGAAAACAATTAGTTTAATGAAACGTGAAAACGAAATGTTCTCACTCAAATGTATTAAAAATATTGATAGTTTTTAACCGGCAAATCGATTGATGTACTTTTTTATGTCAAATTTACGACGGCAGCCCGATTCGTTCATGTATCTAATTTTACCGTAAACCGGATGCTGATTCCATGCCCGGTCATGCACTCCGCCAATTGACCAAGCACAACCAACATAACCATTAGGATCTCTGCCATCAAGAGAATATTTATCGTTTAGATATATGGCTATTTTTAGCGCCTCTTCAGGAGAAGGCGTCCATTCTAATATTTTTTTAGCCCAATACATTCGCATATAGCCATGCATTTTCCCGGATGTCACCATCTGCTTCTGAGCCGCATTCCAAAGCATATCATGAGTAGATGCACTTTCAAATTCATCTGTACGGTAAACATGCGTGCGTTCATCCAATTGATGTTCCATAAGTGTTTTCTTTGCCCATGGCGGGAATCCATCAAACGAATCGTACTGATGATTGTAATAACAATAATTATCAGATAACTCTCTTCGTACAATCAGTTCTTCCAAAAAAGTTGCCTTTGCTTCAATCAAAACATCCGCCTTCATCACTTCTATGGCTATTCGCTGTGCCGAAATCTGGCCAAAATGAAGGTATGGCGACAGTTGGGAACATCCATTGGTGGAAGGGTCATTCCTTTGGTTGATATAAATGTCCAATTTTTCGTTAATAAAAAACTGTAACATTTTAAATGCCTCATCTTCACCGGAAGTTAGCCAGGTTACCGGTATTACATTGCGATCAATGTCAAGGTTGTTATAAATTTCCGCCCAATTAATTTTTTCCTGCAAAGGAAATGTATTCTTTGTCATAATCTCCAGAGATGGAAAGGGAATCAGAAACAAATTAAGTAACCGTTGTATTTTAGGACGAATGGTATAGGCTGCGTATTCAAGTTTGTTGGATGCTTTAAAACACGGAACGATGTTATGAGAATCCACCTCGAAAAAAGGAATCGTGAGTTTTTGCGCAAGCATATTCTTCCAATTTCGCTTTACCCGTATGGGGTCAAAATCAGTTATCAACACCGAAATATCATGTTTTTTCACAAATAAAGCCAGTTCATCAACCGGATTACCTTGAAGAAGAACAAATGGTATATTAAAATTTCGAAGACTTGTCTCCACTTTTTCTAAACCACCAAGCATAAAGTGAAAGTGACGGGCATTGGCTCCAGGGTACTTATCGAAAATACAAAATATCACAATGAGTTCAACTCCTTTTTCTTGAGCCTGTTGCCTGGCAAATAACAATGCCCAGTTATCCTGAACACGTTGATCGCGACTCATCCAATAAACAACTGATCCTCCAACCAATGTCTTAATTTGATTCAGACCAAGTACACGATGTTCAAGCATTTCTTTTTTTATTTATTTTTAGAATCCCACTTATAATCGATTTATTCCCACGAAACTTCGTTGTTGTTAACATGCAGCATCATAAAACCTTCCTCAGTTCCTTTATGGGATACTTTTCACCATTCCCCGTAAATAGCGCCGCCCGTAATAAAGTGAATATCATGTATAAAAATATCTTCCACAATATGAAGATAAACTTACAGTTATAAAAAACAGAAGAGGTAAAAACAATACCCTTTTCATGACAAATAGTTTAGATAATTAAACAGACAAGTAAATATTATGTTCTTAGGGCCAATAAATTTTGACAAGATAATGGTAAATTGAATTTATCCGGACAATAATGTTTTAAGTTTAGTTTAAATATTGTGACGATATTTGTTGGCATATATATCAGGGATTTTTACTTTTTTTGCAGAATCGATTTTTTTATTTCAAACCCCGGGGAAATCTGTGGTTAATATTGGTTGCATAAATGAAGAGACTTAAAAAAATTACAACTTATCCTTTTTATAATTATTTGGTTGTAGCCATCGGCGCATTCATTCTGGCATCAGGATATGTATTGTTTATCACTCCTTACAAAATTGTACCAGGTGGTATTTATGGCGTTAGTATTGTAATACACTACATGACAAAAGGAATGTTTGCATTTGCACCTCAGGGACTTCCGGTAGGAGCTATGGGCCTGGTTCTCGATATTCCGTTAACGTTGATAGGAATGAAAATTCTTGGCCCGCATTTTGGAATGAAAAATGTGTTTGGGTTGATCATGACTTCCGTATTTATTGATACCCTGACTTTGGTATGGGGTTATGAACCACTGGTAGCAAATGATACTTTATTATCTTGTATCTTTGGCGGTGTAATGTTTGGTGTGGGGCTGGGGCTGATATTTAAAGCCAAAGGGGCAACCGGCGGAACAGATACAATAGCGATGATTATTGCCAAGCATACAAGGGCGCCATTGGGTCAATTGCTAATTTATGTCGATTCTTGTGTGGTGTTGATTGGATTAATTGCTTTTCAGGATTGGAGAATACCACTCTATTCGTGGATTGTAATTTTTATCACTGGTAAAGTTATCGATGGTATCATGCAGGGTATAAGTTACGATAAAACAGTGATTATTATATCCGATAAACACGAAGCAATCCGAAAAAAGATCCTTATTGATCTGGATCGGGGGGGGACATATTTTTTAGGAGAAGGTATGTATGCCGGAAAACCTAAAAAAGTAATTTATACCAATATTAGCAGACGGGAGCTCGCCACGCTTATCGATTATATCAAAGAAATAGACCCCAATGCTTTTTTAACTGTAATTGATGCAAACGAAATTATTGGTCATGGGTTTAAATCCATAAAATAACGATTTATGTTTCGATTCTTATTATTCTATATTTATGTATTTATCGCCATACAGGCAACAGCGGGACAAACATCATCGTTTCGTGACACCATTCCTTACGGTAATATTTTGGACGAAAATTTGTTAATATCTGTTTATAATCAGGATTGCACCAAAGCGCTTCAGTATATAAAAAAAGGAGCAAAAGTAAATACAACGGACAATAGTGGATATACTCCATTGATCTATGCCATTGGAAATAAAGATTTGCAGATTATCAATCTGCTTCTTTCAAATGGAGCCGATGTTAATCGGATACCATTAAACGATCGTGACCCTTCTCCATTGATAATGACCGCTAAACTCGGATATACCGATATTGCCAGTTTGCTACTAAAGAACAAATCCAATGTATCGGCTGGTGATTATCTGGGAGCAAAGGCACTTCATTATGCAGCACTTTATAATGACACTGTTCTAACCCAATTATTGCTTGAATATCATGCAAATGTAAATGATACAACCAATGAAGGTGAAACCCCTTTGTTCACAGCAGCTTACAATGGAAGTAATCAGGTTTTCGAGATGTTAATGCAACAAAACCCAGATTTGGAGTTTAGCGACCACAAAGGATTTACGCCTCTGATGGTGGCTTCTCAGAATGGACATTATAATATTGTTCTAAGGCTACTTCAGAACTGGGCAGATGTAAACCGACAAAACCATAAAGGATTTTCTGCCTTATCTATGGCCATCGCCAACGGATATGGTGATATTGTTGATCTGTTAAGACTTAACGGAGCTAATGTGAATGAGCAAAACACTTTGAGCTTGAATCCCAGAGGTCTTGCACGAGCATTTTATCAAACTGCCATTGCCGACTCATTAAAAAGCTCAGGGGCAAAACCCAATTACCTTCCCTATTTCATAGGCTTTTGCCCTGAAATAGAAGTTCTTTTCAATAATAAAGACCTTATTACCGGAGTGTCATTTGCCAAAATTGACTTGAAATACCAACTTGAACTGGCAATGCATTACTATTTTCGAACATCAGCGGTTACAGTCCTTCAGAAGTCAAACGACAATTCTTTTACTCAATATTGGGAACGCAGGCATCGCATTGGATTATCTTTAAGTAAATCGTTAACTATTTATACGGATAATAATAAAAGAGCCGGGTTCTATCTCGGATCAAGTTACGATCTGCATTTTGGTTTTTACAGGGGTACAACTATTCCAATACAACAGGGTTTTTACCTTTCACCCTTTATTGGCGTCTTTTATAAGAACAATTCAATTGTAACAAAACTTTCATGCAATTATACCAATTATCAAATAAAAGGATTGACCAACTGGTACGCAGGATTTTCAATGATGTATCGGTTATGGACAAAGCCCCAAAAGTTTAATAAAGATTTGAAACTGATAGAATGAAAACTAAACATTTCGTTACCATAATTTTCGTTATCGCAGTGTCTTTAATACCACTATCTTGCGGTGATGAGTATCCGTGGGCTAGCCAATCGGATTGCAACAATTGCATTTCACCAAAACCAACCATGAGCACTATTATTATTGATCTCACGAATCCGCAACAGCGTGTTCCTATTCATGTTTATAAAGGAAAATACAATCCTAAAATGGAATTTAGTGATGCTTCGTTAATTTATCGGGATACGGCTACTATAACTCCTTATAATGTGGAAGTTCCCGTAAACGAATTCTATTCCGTTGTTGCAGAATATACCAAAGGAGGAAAGAAATATAAAGTCATTGATGGCAGTGAACTTCGCTTATACAGTATCAAATCGACCTGTAACGAGGATTGCTGGATTATTAAGGGCGGAACCATGGATTGTCAATTGAAATTTTAATATTTACATTGGTTATGTTCTTGATTTACAAATTAATAAGATTACATTTCACTTATCATGAAATTTCCAATCAATGGTGCCGCCACAGACCCCCAAAGACTTAACCTGAATGTATTAAATTGAGATTGATGGCCTGCACTACGTTGTATCTTCAATACCAAATCTCCGTTGATTTGAAGCTTAACAAGCTCTTTCCTGATTTCAATACGAACTTTTGTTACATTATGCTGATCAATCGTTACACTTCGGTTTTCTCCCGCTGTTTTATCGGAAATATTGGAATTGTTATAACACAAATAACTTACCAGAAAGTCGCCTAAATAAATTTTAACTCCCTGTTCACCTGGAAAATCAGCATCTAAAGGAGTTTGATTTTGCCTGTTGAAAAATGTTAATTCGGTAGAATTGTTTCCGCTACCGTTTACCTCATATATGTAATCAAATTCAACGGCAAAGGTTTCCGGTAATACCTTTTCAAATAACGGCACGTAAGTTCCCTGCGATTGAAGCTTCATCCACCTGCCATTAAAGTTTATATTGGTTTCAATCACAGCTTTTGCATTTCCCTTCCATTGGTGGGGATAGCCTCCTATCGAATCATTTTTGAAATCATCCGCAAAAATTAATTTTTGTTCGGAAATTTTTGTGGTATTTTGAGCAAAAACATGAAACGGCGCTATTAATACAGTCAAAATTAATATATTCGAAAAAATGCGTTTGTCCATGATGTTAACCTTTTTATTATTTACTTTCGAAAGTAAAAATAGAACACAGAATAAACGTAAAAATACGATTATTTGTAGTTTTACACTTCCACATAATTAACCAATCATGAAGAAAAGTATTGTACTCATTTCGCTACTATTTATAATTTGCTCACTTTATTCTCAGCCTGTTAAGGTATTGTCGCCCGATAAAAAAATATCAGTTGAGATTAAAAGCAATGGCAAACTCACTAACAGTTGGAATATTTTATTGTTTAAAAACAACATATTATACGCCAACAGTATGCAACCCACCTTCCCCATGTTTTCCGAATAATTCCGCCCGACTACTTTTGAAAAAAACACTAGTTATGAATAACGAAAATCGCCAGCCTTTTAGATGGTTGCTACTAATAAGAACAGATTTACCCAAAGAAACAGCCACCAAAGAAGTAATACATAAAATTATTTGTGTATTCATGGCTATCATTTTATGCGATACCATCAGTTTCATATTGATTTTAATTATAAATTTGGTTTTCATGTAAACAATACTTACTACTTTTTTGTATAATGGACAATATACTCAGATATTATATCATTTATAAACCTTTTGGTATGCTTAGCCAGTTTACTGCCGATGGAGATAAATTAACACTTGCACAACTTTCCGATTTCCCAAAAGATGTTTACCCGGTTGGTCGGCTGGATGCCGACAGCGAAGGGTTGTTAATTCTTACCAATGACAAAGAACTGAATCATCGTCTACTCAATCCAAAATTTAAGCATTCGCGTGCATACCTTGTTCAAATAGAAGGATCAGTTACAGACGAGGCAATAGTAAAACTTTGCAGTGGTGTTTCAATTACCGTTGAAGGAAAGACGTATCAAACTTTACCCGCTAAAGCAACGATTCTAACAATCGATCCCATTTTACCCGTCAGGAATCCTCCAATACGTTTCAGAAAAAACAAACCAACTTCATGGATTGAATTTACACTTTATGAAGGTAAAAACCGTCAGGTTCGAAAGATGACTGCATCCATAGGTTTTCCAACTTTGCGGTTGGTAAGGAAGTCTATCGAAGGCATCAACATAGGCGATATGCAACCTGGTGAGGTTATTGCGCTTCAGAAGGAAAACATATACCATTTGCTTTTCGACAATAAGAACCTCAAATAAAATTGAATTATTTATGAACAACCCTCGACGAACTTTTCTAAAAAACTCCATATTTTTATCATCAGGACTTCTAATTGTTTCCAAATTACCGAATTCTGCACCTGTAATGTCAAAAAATAAGCGGACCACCTTGAAATTTTCTTTTAAACCGTATACTCTGGAGTTAAAGCATGTATTTACTGTTGCAGCAAATTCGCGAAGTACAACACCTGTAATGCTTACCGAAATTGAATATGAGGGAATAAAAGGATATGGCGAAGCTTCGATGCCACCTTATCTTGGAGAGTCGCACGAAACAGCGGCTAAGTTTCTTTCAAAAGTGAATTTATCTCAATTTTCCGATCCATTTCAGATGGATGATATTCTCACATACATTGATTCTATCGACACATACAATACAGCCGCTAAAGCTTCGGTAGATATTGCCCTTCACGATTTAACAGGCAAACTGCTCGGAAAAACCTGGTATCAAATCTGGGGATATGATGCTTCAAAAACGCCGAATACCTCCTTTACAATTGGTATTGACAGCCCTGATGTGGTAAAACTGAAAACACAGGAGGCCTCTCCTTATAAAATTCTTAAGGTAAAGCTTGGTAAAGGAAACGATAAGGAAATGATTGATTCGGTGAGAAGTATTACCGACAAACCGCTTTTTGTAGATGTAAACCAAGGATGGAAGGATCGTGAATATGCACTTGATATGGCACATTGGTTAAAGGAAAAGGGGGTTATATTCATCGAACAACCGATGCCTAAAGGAATGACTGATGATATTGCTTGGCTCACAGCCCGAAGTCCTCTTCCGATTATAGCCGATGAGGCTGTGCAACGACTTTCCGATTTAGCAAAACTGCACGATGCATACTCAGGTGTAAACATCAAGCTAATGAAATGCACCGGAATGCGCGAAGCTCACAAAATGGTAGAATTTGCCCGTGCTGTTGGAATGAAAGTAATGATTGGCTGTATGACAGAAACATCGTGCGCCGTATCTGCTGCCGCTCATCTTTCACCAGCGTGTGATTTTGCCGATCTCGATGGGTCGTTGCTCATTAAAAATGATATTTTCGACGGTATGAAAATTATAGGCGGGAAAGTTACGTTAAATGAAAAACCAGGGATTGGAGTAGTACCAAATTGAAAAAAAAATCGATAATTTAGTAGCAATTAAAAACCCTTAACCATGGACATCAGTAAATATAAGATTGATCATAATTCAGATTTAAAGCTTTCGGGCATTAAGACCGATCAAACCGGACAGTTCGATTCTAAAGAAGATGCCGAAAAAAAGCTGGTAGAAAACGTGCAACGAATGACCGAGATTCAAAGCAAACTCTATGCTCAGGACAAATATGCGGTGTTAATCATTTTTCAGGCGATGGATACCGCCGGTAAAGATGGAGCTATCAAACATGTGATGTCGGGATTGAACCCTCAGGGCACTCATGTTCATAGTTTCAAACAGCCATCAGTGGAGGAATTAGATCATGATTATCTCTGGCGTGCTACCAAAAATCTTCCGGAGCGCGGATTAATCGGTATTTTCAACCGCTCGTACTACGAAGATGTTTTAGTAGTTCGCGTTCACGATTTAATTAAAAATCAGCAAATTCCAGATGAATTTATTACCGAAAATATATGGAAGGATCGTTTCCGTCAAATTAGGGATTATGAAAGATACCTTTTTGAAAATGGCATCGTTACAATAAAATTTTTTCTGCACATTTCGAAAGAAACACAGAAAGAACGGTTGCTTGACCGTATCGATGATAAAGCAAAGAACTGGAAGTTTTCAGCAGCCGATTTAACTGAACGTCAATATTGGGATGATTATCAACGTTACTATCAGGATGCCATTAACGAAACAAGCACGAAGCAAGCACCTTGGTATGTTATCCCGGCCGACAAAAAATGGTTTGCCCGATTAATGATTTCAGAAGTAATTGTTAAAACGATGGAATCTTTAAACCTTGAATACCCAACTATAAGCAAGCAACAGGAAGAAGTGCTGAAAGGCTGCAAACAAAAGTTGATGGAATCAAAATCTTAGTTTTAAGCGACCACTAAACCCTCAAACGGAGGACTTTAGAAAAACTCAATGATTTTCCGCTTTTTTACCCCATATCATGAAGCGGAAGTTTCTTATAAAAATCATTTAAAATGTAGGGTAAATTATATTATATCAATTTAATATAGTATATTTTTGTTAATTTAGTATGGCTAAGAATATATTTTAAAAATCAATAGTAACCGAGAAACAATTTGACTTTGAGATTTCTCACTTCGTTCGAAATGACAGTCAGCTATTTATGGTTAGTCGGAGGGGGTGGT
>JANXXY010000173.1 GCA_025350365.1 Bacteroidales bacterium
ACACGGTTAGCCTGCGAACCGCTCAGAAATGGCTGGCTATGGCAAAATGATTTTTTTTCATGCGTTTGCCCTGACCATCTCCCCTTTTGAAATAACTCAAAAAAGAAAAATATTCAATTATTTTAAAAAAAATATTCAATATAAAATTGCACGAGCATAAAGTTATAATTTGTGTTACTTTTACACTTCTAACCAGGAATATTTTACACGAATCCAAACGTACTGCTAACCATTAATTTATAATTTTATGAAAAAAACTATTATCTTTTCATTTATTTTGGTTTACATGAGTGCATTTATGGCGATCAGCCAACCGGCAAAACTAAACAACATTCTTTACGGAGCTGCTTTTTACGAAGAATACATGCCTTCGGACAGGCTCGAAAAAGATGTTCAATTGATGCAGGATGCGGGCATCACGGTAGTTCGCCTGGGCGAATCGACCTGGAGTTTGTTCGAACCTCGCGACGGTGAATTTGAATTTGCATGGATGGATCGCATCATCGACCGGCTCCATAAAGCCAACATCAAAGTTATGTTGGGAACTCCTACTTACTCCATGCCAGCGTGGCTATGGCTCAAACATCCCGAAGTGCTTGTACAATACGAAAAAGGAGGTAAAGCATATTATGGCATCCGCCAGAACATGGACATTACCAATCCTACATTTCTGTTCTATTCAGAGCGCATCATTCGTAAAATGATGGAACATTACGCCAAACATCCTGCTATTATTGGATACCAGGTGGATAACGAAACAACTTCGAATGGCGTAAATAATTTCGATTTCTTTATTGGTTTTAAAGATTATCTGAAAAAGAAATTCAAAACTACCGAAAATCTGAATAAAACCTGGGGGTTGAATTACTGGGGCATGACCATCAATGACTGGGAAGAACTTGCTCCCCGCGACGGTATTACCAACACAGGCTATAAACTCGAATGGGAACGTTACAAACGCAAAGCAGTGGCCGATTATCTTACCTGGCAATCTGATATTGTACGTGATTACAAACGCCCTGACCAGTTTATTACCCATTGTTTTATGCCTTCAGTGCAGGATATTGACCAGATTGCTTCATCTCGACATATGGATGTGATGGCGGTGAATGTGTATCATGGGTCGCAGGATAACCTTACCGGTGATGAGATTGCCTTTTCAGGCGACTTTTTTCGTTCGGTAAAAATGAAAAATTACCTGATTACTGAAACTAACGCACAAACCATTGGCTGGGATTCGCGCTCGCAATATCCACCATACGATGGGCAGTTGCGTATGAATGTATTTGCTCACATGGGGTCGGGCGCTAACGCAGTCGAATACTGGCACTGGCATTCGATTCATTACGGTCAGGAAACCTATTGGAAAGGCATTCTATCGCACGACCTGCAGCCTAACCGGGCGTATGCCGAAGTAAGCAGAACCGCTCACGAACTGAAACGGTTTGGTAATAAACTGGTAAACCTGAAAATTACCAATAAAGTTGCTATACTATTTAGTCATGATGCCAATGCAGCGTTGAATGTAATGCCTTTCAAAAACGGAAACGCCGATATGTGGGGTGGAACCAACAATATATACCGTAACGAATTGGTGGCACAATTTCACCGTGTTTTATACAGAAATAATGTAGGTGTTGATTTTATTTTTCCAGAAAATGCACGTTTCGAAGATTATAGCCTTGTCGTGATTCCTTCGTTATACATTGCTAGCGATGAATTATTAAAAAAAATCAGCAGCTACGTTGAAAACGGTGGACATGTGATCATGCAATTTAAGAGTGGTTTTTGTGACGAAAATACAATGGTTCGCCCGGATATGGCTCCAGGACCATTGCGCAAAGCATGTGGGTTTTACTATCAGGAATTTACCAACTTCAAAGACTTAAAGCTTAAAGACGATCCGTTTAAAGTTGGTGAGGCCGACAACAAAGTTTATGACTGGGCTGAATAACTTATTCCCGAAACAGCCAAACCACTTGCTTATTACGATCATTCATACTTTGGTAAATATGCGGCGATTACTATCAATACATTTGGCAAAGGCGATCTCGTTTATGAAGGTACCAAATTATCAGACAAACTTCAGGAAAAAATTCTGCTCGATGCCATCTCGCGCATTGGACTTCGCACTGCCAACCAGGATCTGCAATGGCCATTAATTACCAAAAGCGGCTTAAACGATCAGGGTAAAAATATTCATTACTATTACAATTATTCTTCCAATGCCGCCACTGTGGTTTATCCGCATAAAGAAGGACAGGAACTGACTTCAGCTAAATCAGTAAACAAAGGAGCGTCATTGACCATTGGTCCATGGGATGTGTTAATTGTCGAGGAAAAATAAGGAAATTAATCACGAAAACACGGTGTTTTCGTGATTAATATACTAAAATAAAAACAGTTTTAATTGCACCGCATTTTCTAACGTTTGGGGTTTGGGTTTGACTTCTCCAAAGTTGGATAACGAAATTCCCAAAAGTCGTACCTTAACATTTTCTATATCCGTTAATTGCAGTAATTTTTCGGCGGTTTCTGAAATAATCTGCAAATCGTTAACAGGTTGGGCAAATGAATGATTTCGGGTGATTTGTTTAAAATCGCTGTATTTGATTTTTAAGGTAATGGTGCGTCCCTTCAAATCGTGTTTTATCAACCGGTCGTGCACAACCATAGCAATCTTTTCCAACCCGGCTGTCATTTCTTCGATGCTCGTTAAATCTACCTGAAACGTATCTTCAGCGCCAACTGACTTGGTTTCGCGATGAGGTTCAACATCCCGATCATCAATTCCTCTTACGATATTGAAATAAAACCTGCCAACCTTTCCAAAATTATGAACCAATTCGGCTTCCGATAGTTTTTTCAAGTCTAAACCCGAATGCAGACCCATTTTCTTCATTTTTTCGGCGGTGACCCGCCCTACCCCATGAAATTTCTCAACAGGCAGATTTTCTATAAAAGCCTCGATTTTTGATGGACCTATAAACGTTAGTCCATCAGGTTTATTCATTCCTGAGGCTATTTTTGCGACAAATTTATTTACCGAAACACCAGCAGATGCGGTAAGATGCAATTCGTTTTTAATGGATGCTTTTATCTGTTTGGCTATTTCTATGGCTAAACCAATGTTTTGCTTGTCGTTAGATACATCCAGATAGGCCTCGTCCAGCGAAAGCGGCTCAATTAAATCGGTATGCCGGGAAAATATCTCCCGTATCTGATTAGAAACCTGTTTATAGACTTCGAAACGCGGACGAACAAAAATAACTTGCGGACAAAGTTGCTGTGCTTTTTTGGAAGGCAT
>JANXXY010000205.1 GCA_025350365.1 Bacteroidales bacterium
TTTCACTTCCGGGAGATCAAGAAATTCCTCGTCAATTTCGTTAAGGAAACGGCTTGGAAGACAACTCTTGATGTTTCCCCATTTAAAACGGGTATCCACATGTGATAAAAATGCTTTTACCTTTGCCCTGGTAATAGCAACATAAAACAGCCGTCGTTCTTCCTCTACATCTTCTAGTTGAGTAAGTGACATTTTTGATGGAAATAAATCTTCCTCCATGCCTACAATAAAAACCACGCTAAATTCAAGCCCTTTTGCTGAGTGGATAGTCATAATAGTTACTTTATCATTGTCCTCAGGGTTTTCCGAATCGGCATCGGTGAGAAGAGACACATTTTCCAGATAATGTTCCAATGTAAGAGGTCCGGTTTCTGAACTTGCTTCTGTGTCATTGTCCGTTTGCAACTTGGTGGTGAATTCTTTGATACTATTGAGTAATTCTTCAATATTTTCGAATTTGCTGATGCTTTCGGGTGTTTTTTCTGTTTTCAGCTCCTTGATAATTCCCGATCCGGTAGCCACCTGAAATGCCAGATCGTATGCATCCATGGTTTTTAGCTGTCTGGCAAACTGTTTTATAAAAGCCACAAACTGGTTAATTTTGGTTTGTGTTCCTTTATTGATATCGAGACGCAACAGTTCAATGCTTGAAGCAACATCAAAAAGGGTAACGTTTTTCTGGTTGCTATATTCTTCAAGCTTATTAATGGTTGTATCGCCAATACCGCGGGCGGGATAATTTATAATTCGCCGGAAAGCCTCATCATCTCGAGGATTCACGATCAACCGCAGGTATGACAGCAAATCTTTGATTTCTTTTCGTTGGTAGAATGACAATCCGCCATATACCTTATAGGGTATGCTTCGTTTACGTAGCGATTCCTCGAAAATACGGCTCTGGGCATTCGTTCGGTAAAGGATGGCAAAATCGCGGTACATCAATCGGTCGGCCATGCGAATGTCAATGATCGCATTAGCTACCAAAAAACCTTCTTCTATATCGGTAGAACCTTTTAAAACCTTAATTTTGTCGCCTTCCTGATTTTCGGAAAAAACCTTTTTTTGAATCTGGTTCTTATTTTTCCCGATAAGGCTGTTGGCCGCATTAACAATGGTTTGTGTTGACCGGTAATTTTGCTCGAGCTTAAAAAGTTTGTAATCAGGGTAATCGTTACGGAAATTTAAAATGTTCTCGATTTTGGCCCCCCGAAAGGAATATATACTTTGCGCATCGTCGCCTACAACACATATGTTGTGGTGGTTCTGTGCCAGCTTTTTTATGATAAGGTATTGAGCATAGTTTGTGTCCTGATACTCATCCACCAGAATGTATTGAAACATACCCTGGTATTTTTGCAAGACCTCAGAAAAATCACGAAAAAGGATGTTGGTATTCAGCAACAGATCATCAAAATCCATTACACCGGCTTTGTAACAGCGTACCACATATTCGCGGTATATATCAGCTAGTTGCGGACGACGGTTTGCCTTGTCGGTTTCTATTGCCCGAGGGTTTGCAGCATAAGCCTGTGGAGTAATGAGGTTATTTTTAGCGCTCGAAATTTTTGAAAAGACCTCGTTGGGTTTGTAGATCTGTTCGTCGAGTTTCATCGATTTAATAATTTGCCGGATAGCATTTTTTGAGTCCTGAGAATCGTAGATTGTAAAGGCGGCTGGGTATCCGAGTGATTGAGCTTCAAGCCTGAGTATTTTAGCAAAAATGGAGTGAAAAGTTCCCATCCATAGATATTTGGCTCTGTATTCACCAACCAGATGGCCAATACGCTCTTTCATTTCCTTGGCTGCTTTATTTGTAAACGTAAGGGCGAGCACTGACCGCGCATTCACACCATTATCCAGCAAGTGAGCTATTCTATATGTTAATACCCGTGTTTTACCAGATCCGGCACCTGCTATTACCAGAGAGGCGCCTTCGATATTAGTAACCGCCGCATGTTGAAACTCGTTTAATTCTTTTAGATAGTCTTTCACAATAATTTGCCTGAAAAATGGATTTCAAAGTTAACAACTTCGCAATAGAGTTATAAGGGATTTTTAGATTAGTTATTGACAATAGATGAGCAATTGCCCTTCGGAAAAAACGGCTAAAAAAGGAACGCATTGCAAATGCGCTCCAACGACAGTGCCTAACATCCTTGCAATCAGGACATCCGGGTAGCGGGTAGACTAAACGGACGGAATTATGGTAGTAAAAGAATTAAATCCACCATTTTCAGTCCCATCGGGACGGCATTATGCTAGCATCCATCAGGACGGCATTATGGTAGTAAAATAATTAAGCCCTACCTACCAAACGAAACTCATTACGAATTCCTCTTTCGAGTATTTA
>JANXXY010000224.1 GCA_025350365.1 Bacteroidales bacterium
TTATAAAAGTGGTTATAGCCCCTTTTGGTTGAGGTTGAAAAAAAAAGGTTACGATATGCTCGCAAACGGTTAAAATATTTACCTGGTACTTTTTACGCAGTACTAAATACTAAAATTGATGTCACACGGAAGTATCATAGATCATAAACTTTATGTCAGAGAAGGCAGAGAAGTGCGTTTCCCGGATGAAACACTCAAACGGGTCAATCTCATTATTGAGCGCTATCCGAAAGGAAAGGAAAAATCAGCGGTGCTTCCTATTCTGCATATTGCCCAGGAAGAACTTGGAGGTTACCTTAGCGTGGATGTGATGGATTATGTTGCATCCCTATTGAATATTCAACCAGTTGAAGTTTACGAAGTAGCTACTTTTTATACTCAGTATTACCTCGAAAAAGTCGGTAAATATGTTGTAGAGGTATGTAGAACTGGCCCTTGTGCAATGTGTGGAGGCGAGGATATTGCCGATTATCTCGAGAAAAAGTTACAGATAAAAACGGATGAAACTACCCCTGACGGTTTATTTACTGTCCGCAGGGTTGATTGTCTCGGTGCCTGTGGTTATGCACCTGTGATGCAAATAAACACTGAATTTTACGAATTTCTTACCAAAGAAAAAATTGATCTGATAATTGACGATCTTCGAGCCAAAGCCAACGAAGACAAACCTAAGGAAGCGAAATGGGTAGAAAAATTCTTTTAGATAAAGTCCATATTCCCGGAATAAAAACATTTAAAGTATATCGGGACAATGGTGGGTATGCATCTGTTGAGAAAGCCTTAAAGAAGATGACTCCCGCAGAAATTATTGAGGAAGTTAAAAAATCGGGTCTGCGCGGACGCGGCGGCGCTGGTTTTCCGACGGGTATGAAATGGTCGTTTCTCGATACCAGGTCAAACAACCCTCGTTACTTGGTTTGTAATGCCGACGAAAGCGAACCCGGCACTTTTAAGGATCGGTACCTGATTGATTATATTCCGCATTTACTCATTGAAGGATTGATAGTTTCGAGTTTTGCACTTGGAGCTAACACCACATTTATATATGTTCGAGGCGAATTCAAACAACAAATTGGAATATTAAACAAGGCGATTCGTGAAGCCCGCGATAATGGATTTCTTGGAAGTAACATTTTAGGAACATCATTTTCACTGGATATTCATGTACATTCTGGCGCCGGGGCTTATATTTGTGGCGAAGAAACGGCTTTGCTGGAATCGCTGGAAGGAAAGAGGGGAAATCCACGATTGAAACCGCCCTTTCCGGCAGTAAAAGGATTGTACGATTGTCCAACCGTGGTAAACAATGTAGAAACATTGGCCGCTATAGTTCCTATCATCAATTTTGGTGGTGACGAATATGCTAAAATCGGTATTGGACGCAGTACAGGTACAAAACTAATCTCGGCATGTGGACATATCAATAAACCTGGCGTTTATGAAATAGAAATGGGACTTTCGGTGGAAGAATTTCTCAATTCAGAAGAATATTGTGGAGGTGTCCGTAATGGGAAAAAGCTTAAAGCTATTATACCGGGTGGTTCATCAGTACCCATCCTGCCGGCTCATCTGGTTGCGGTTACTGCAGCAAACACTCCCCGGTTAATGAGTTATGAATCGCTATCGGATGGTGGTTTTGCTACCGGAAGCATGCTTGGTTCAGGCGGCTTTATTGTGTTCGACGAAGATGCTTGTATCGTGCGGAATACGTGGAACTTCACCCGGTTTTATTATCATGAATCGTGTGGACAATGTTCCCCCTGCCGCGAAGGAACCGGCTGGCTCGAAAAAATACTTTACCGTATTGAGAATGGTCAGGGACGCGAAAGAGATATCGACGTACTGGATAGTGTAGCAAAAAAAATTGAAGGAAATACCATTTGTCCACTTGGCGATGCCGCAGCATGGCCCGTAAATAGTGCCATACGTCATTTCCGAAACGAATTTGAATTTCATATTGAACATCCTGACCTTATCAAAAATGTTCAACATGGTTCCATTGAAAAATATATGAAAGTAATGGCGTAATATGAATTAATTACCGAAAAAAGTTTAAACAGGGTAATAAACAAGTTATAGCCCCTTTTTAAGGAATAGCCGTCAAGCTAAAGTTTATAAGATGTTTATTTTAAAAAAAGTATTAAATAATTGGAATGGTTTTAAATTTGCAAAGTACAACCTCAACCCCTTAAAAAGTGGCAATAACAGTGCAATACATAATTAAGTTTCAAAATTAAAAACAATTTTTTTATTTTCTAAGTCAAGAAATGTAAGTAATTTAAAACTCCCAATTCATCGAGGACTGTTATAGCCCCTTTTTAAGGGGGTTGGGGTTACAAAAAACTTAATAAATATATGATATACAATTTTTTATGAATATTAACTTGACAGCCATACCTTATAAAGGGGTTGAGGTTAAAACAAAAACAGATGCCGATCTGCAAGGGCAATTAATTTAAAAATGATGCTAAAAGTAACAATAGACGGACATACTACCGAAGTGGAGGAAGGAACAACAATTCTTCAGGCTGCACGGAAAATTGGAGGCGAAATTGTTCCTCCGGCAATGTGCTATTATTCGAAGCTCAAAGGATCGGGTGGAAAATGCCGAACCTGTTTGGTTAAAGTATCCAAAGGGTCGGAGAAAGATCCGCGGCCGATGCCAAAACTCGTAGCCTCCTGTAGCACTCCCGTTCAGGATGGTATGGAAGTTCAAAATATTACTTCTCCGGAAGTGCTCGAAACCCGTAAAGCCATCGTTGAGTTTTTGCTGATTAATCATCCTCTCGACTGTCCCATTTGTGACCAGGCTGGTGAATGTGACCTTCAGGACTTAAGTTTTGCGCACGGTGCGGATACATCGAGGTTCGAAGAACAAAAAAGAGAATTTGAACAGGTAGATATTGGTCCCAATATCAAATTGCATATGAATCGGTGCATTCTATGTTACCGTTGTGTATACACTGTTAACCAGATTACTAACGGGCGTATTCATGGGGTGCTTTACCGTGGTGATGCATCCGAAATATCAACATTCATTAAAAATTCCATTGAAAACGATTTCTCGGGAAATGTTATCGACGTGTGTCCCGTTGGTGCGCTTACCGACAGTACATTCCGTTTCAAAAGCCGGGTTTGGTTTTTAAAATCGATGGATGTTCACCGCACTTGTCCTAAATGCTCCGGAAAGGCTGTGGCCTGGATGAGCGGGAACGAAATATACCGGGTAACAGCACGCAAAGATGAATTCAATGAAGTGGAAGAATTTATTTGTAACGAATGTCGTTTTGAAAAAAAGGATGTCAATGACTGGGTTATTGAGGGTCCCAGAAAGATTAAGCGCACATCGATCATTTCGGTCAATCATTATTTAAATGAGAAACAAGGCGCAATTATTAATCCTGTCGATAAAAAGATAGAGAAACCGAGTGAATTATGATAGTCTATTTGATTTATAAAGTAGCATTAATTACTACCATTTTGTTATTGAGCCTTTTGATAGCGATGTATGCAACATTGGTGGAACGTAAATTTGCCGGATTTATTCAGGACAGATATGGTCCCGACCGTGCAGGCCCATGGGGTATTTTACAGCCTGTTTGCGATGGTGTAAAACTCTTCTTTAAAGAGGAATACATGCCCAATACGGCCGATAAATTTTTATATATTTTAGGCCCATGTCTTACCATGATGGTGTCGTTGTTAACCAGTGCGGTTATTCCCTGGGGTGGCACAATTTCAATTGCCGGAAATAATTTTCCTCTACAGGTAGCAAGCAGTAGTGTAGATATTCTATATATTTTTGCGGTTGTATCGATGGGCGTTTATGGCATTATGATTGGTGGCTGGGCATCAAACAATAAATTTGCTTTGTTAGGCGCTGTCCGGGCATCGTCGCAAATGATCAGTTACGAATTGGCCATGGGTTTGGCGATAGCTTCAGTAATTTTGATGACGGGTACTCTTAGCCTTCAGCAAACAGTAGATCAGCAAACATCGATGTGGAATGTGGTTTATCAGCCGTTGGCATTTCTCATATTTTTTATCTGTGCCCTGGCCGAAACAAACCGGGCTCCGTTTGATTTGCCCGAATGTGAAGGAGAATTAGTGGGCGGCTATCATACGGAATATAGCGCCATGAAACTGGGCTTCTATCTTTTTTCGGAATACATTAATATGTTTATATCATCGGCAATAATGGCTACCTTGTTTTTTGGAGGTTATCATATGCCGTTTATCGACAAGTTGGGTTTATCTCCTAACCTTTTAACTCTTCTTGGAACTGCATTTTTATTTGTTAAAATATTCCTCTTTCTCCTTTTGTTTATATGGGTGCGATGGACATTACCCCGTTTCCGCTATGACCAACTGATGAAATTAGGATGGAAAGTGCTATTTCCATTGGCTTTGATTAATTTGATAATTACGGGCATTGTTATGCTTTTGAAATAATAGCAACAATATGAATCTGACAAACAGAAGCAAAGTTGTAACTAATAAACAGATGACTTTCGTGGAAAGCCTATACCTTCCTGCCATTTTTGCAGGAATGTGGATTACCATAAAGCATGTTTTCGGGAAGAAAGCTACCATAAAATATCCCGAGAAAAAAAGGGAATTCTCGGAAATATATCGCGGGCAGCATGTTTTGAAACGCGATGACGAAGGTCGGGAACGGTGCACTGCATGTGGGCTTTGTGCACTGGCGTGTCCTGCTGAGGCTATCACCATGATTGCAGCTGAACGTCAACCGGGTGAGGAAAATCTCTACCGCGAAGAAAAATATGCCAAAGTATACGAAATCAACATGCTTCGATGCATCTATTGTGGTTTGTGCGAGAGTGCCTGCCCCAAGGAAGCTATCTTTCTTACAAAAAAAACTGTCGATTCTGAGTATTATCGGCAGGCTTTCATTTATGGTAAGGACAAACTTGTTGAACCAGTTGAAAAAGATAAACGGATTGATGTCACAAAACGGCAAACGCCCGAAGTACTACAGTTTAAAAAATTGCCCAACGAGAGACATAATATTTGAAGCAAAACTTTATGGAAAAATATATTTTCTTTACCTTATCGGGATTGGCAATTTTTTCGGCCATCATGGTGCTGGTTTCTAAGAGACCGGTACATAGCGTATTATATTTGATTCTTTGCTTTTTTACCATTGCCGGCCATTATATTATGTTGAATGCGCAATTTCTGGCTGTGGTTCACATTATCGTTTATGCCGGAGCCATCATGGTTCTTTTTCTTTTTACCCTGATGCTGCTGAACCTGAATCTGGCAAACGAATTACGTAAATCTATACTGGCAAGGGTTACAGCAGTAATTGCCGGTGGTCTTTTACTTGTTACATTGGTAGCCGTGTTGAAAGGGCTGGATGCAAGTGGTCCGATTATGGCAAATACACAAATTGGTATGACAACCAACATTGGCAAAGTATTATTTAACGAATATATGTTTCCTTTCGAAGCTGCCTCAGTTCTTTTTTTAGCAGCTATGGTAGGAGCAGTAATGATGGTGAAAAAGGAATAGAAATAAAAGAATATGAATAACGTAGTACAAGGTTTACAGTTGATGCCAATTAGTTATTACATTTCATTTTGTTCGATACTTTTTGTGATCGGAATGATTGGAGTGTTGATCAAACGTAATGCATTGGTTATTTTTATGTCCATTGAATTGATGCTTAATTCCATTAATCTGTTGCTGGCGGCATTTTCGGTTTATCATAACGATCCCGCCGGACAGATTCTGGTAATTTTCATTATGGTAGTAGCCGCAGCTGAGGTAGCTGTGGGGCTTTCCATTTTAGTGGTTACCTACCGGAAAAACAATTCCATTGATGTTAACCTTTTGAACCAGTTGAAAGGATAAATATGAGGAAAGTAGTATGTAATTAGTTGTAAGTCGTAAGACTATTTTCTTGGTAATCAGTAGCAAGTACTTAGAAAAAGTTGAGAATTTACTTTTTATAGAATGAAATAAAGAAACATGAATACTTTAGCAGCTTTAGTGCCCATTTTACCTCTCCTTTCATTTCTTGTGATAGGTCTTAATTTTAGGCGGTTACCAAAACCTGTCACATCCATTTTGGCATGTGGCTCAGTGCTGGTTTCATTCATATTTTCAGTAGTGTTGTTTTTTCATATAAAAGGTGGAAACCCGACTGTAAATGTCACCTTGTTTGAATGGATTCCCGCAGCAGCTACCTCTCTTGGTTTTTCGTTTGTTGTCGATCCCTTGTCATCACTAATGTTGCTGATAGTTACCGGTGTTGGATTTCTCATCCATGTTTATTCCATTGGTTACATGCACGATGACGAAGGTTTCAACCGCTTCTTTTCATACATGAATCTGTTTGTGTTTTCGATGCTGGTGCTTGTGCTTGGCTCTAACTATTTAATGATGTTTATTGGTTGGGAAGGCGTTGGGCTATGTTCTTATCTGCTCATTGGGTTTTGGTTTAAAAATCAAGCATATAATAACGCCGCCAAGAAAGCTTTTATCATGAACCGGATTGGCGACCTGGGTTTTCTTCTGGGGATGTTTATTTTATATGTTCAGTTCGGGTCGTTAGATTATCAGACGGTTTTTGCGAAAGCCAGTCTGCTGGAGTCTGGAAATCTTATTCTTACCATAGCCACCATGTTACTTTTTGTAGGAGCTATTGGAAAAAGCGCTCAAATACCTCTTTTCACCTGGTTACCTGATGCTATGGCAGGACCAACGCCGGTTTCGGCTCTAATCCATGCTGCCACAATGGTTACAGCAGGCGTTTATATGGTTGCCCGGTCACATGCCTTGTATATATTGGCTCCTGCAACTATGATGGTAATTGCAGTTATAGGTATTACCACTGCACTTTTTGCAGCTACCATCGCTATTTTTCAAAATGATATTAAAAAAGTGCTGGCATACTCAACAGTAAGTCAGCTGGGATATATGTTTGTTGGGTTGGGCATGGGAGCCTTTACCGGTGCGATGTTTCACCTAACCACACATGCTTTTTTTAAAGCCTTGCTTTTTCTTGCTGCCGGAAGCGTAATTCATGCAATGGGTGGTGAACAGGATATTCGTAAAATGGGAGGTTTGAAAAAGGCTTTACCTATTACCTGGCTGGTATTTCTTGCCGGAACGATTGCCATATCGGGTATTCCTCCATTTTCAGGATTCTTTTCGAAAGACGAAATTCTTCTTCATGCATACGAGCAAAACAAAGTGATATGGGTGCTAGGTATATTAGGATCGTTAATGACAGCATTTTATATGTTCCGGTTATTCTACCTTACCTTTGCCGGGATGTTTCGCGGTACCGATAAACAAAAACAACATCTTCACGAATCACCAAAATCCATGACCATACCGTTAATCATTCTCGCGGTTCTCGCGGTAGCAGGTGGTTTGCTTAATATTCCGGCTGTCTTTGGCGGGTCATCGTCTCTTAACACATTTTTATCCCCGATTTTTGGTTCCGGTGTCGAACCGGTTGGCGAAGTATCTTATGGTACAGAAATTCTTCTGATGTCAATTGCTGTAATTGGATCATTAGCAATGATTGGCTTTGCGTGGTTTCGTTTCGTTAAAACAGCTACCATTCCGGTTACCGATGGTATCAAACGACCGGCTCTTTCAAATTTACTATATCATAAATATTACATCGACGAAATATACCAATTTCTTATTGAGAAGCCAGTTCTATGGTTGTCGGACATCATGCATCTTTTTGATGTATATGTAATTGATAAAACAGTCAATTTCGTTGGCAATGCCACTGTTTGGCTGGGTAAACAATCGGGATTTCTGCAAACCGGAAATATTGGCTTTTATTTGATTGCCATGGTGCTTAGTATAGTTGCTTTTCTTGTATTTGGATTGATGATTTAAATAATATCTGATGTTGACGATATCGCTAATTTTATTGCCGCTTCTTGCTTCGCTTATTCTATTCTTACTGAAAGATAAGAAGGGTTTTCATATTCTGGCTTTGGTTGCCTCTCTCGCTGAGTTGGTGTTGGGAATTGTTGCACTTTTCGGTTTCGATAAAGGCGCTGCCAGAAATTTTCCTTTTGATGCCATGTGGATCAAATCCATGGGAATCAGTTTCTCCTTCGGAATGAGTGGATTATCACTTTTATTAGTGCTTCTGACGGTGTTTTTGGTTCCAATGATTATTTTAACAACCTTCCATCGCGATAATAAATATTCGTCGGCATTTTATGGATTAATATTACTGATGCAGTCAGCATTGGTAGGAGTTTTCACGAGCTCAGATGGTTTTCTTTTTTACATATTCTGGGAAATGGCTCTTATTCCGATTTATTTTATCTGCGGATTGTGGGGTGGTGAAAACAAAATTAAAATTACCCTTAAATTTTTTATCTATACCATGCTTGGGAGTTTGTTTATGCTTACAGCGCTTATCTGGCTATACATAAAAACTCCTGCCCCGCATACCTTTAATATCGACACCATGGTAATGGTAAAACTACCACTTGGTGAACAATTCTGGGTTTTTCTGGCTTTTTTCCTTGGTTTCGCGATTAAGATTCCAGTTTTTCCTTTTCATAGCTGGCAGCCTGATACATACACCGTGGCTCCTGCCGCCGGCAGCATGTTGCTTGCCGGAATTATGCTAAAGATGGGATTGTATGGAATTCTGAGATTTCTAATACCTTCCTGTAGTTTCACAGTAATTCAGTTTGCCCCGGTAGTGATGATTATGGCCATAACGGGTTTGTTGTATGGTTCCGTTATTGCTATAAAACAAAAGGAAATAAAGCGATTGATAGCCTATTCCTCTTTCGCACATGTGGGCTTGATGACTGCTGCCCTTTTTGCTTTAAATGTGGATGCATTGCAAGGAACTATCTATCAAATGATTTCTCATGGTTTTAATGTGGTGGCTTTGTTTTTTATTGCTGATATCATACAACGACGCACAAATACATTGCAAATTAATGAGTTGGGAGGAATTGCCAAAGTTGCACCGCGGTTTGCTGTTTTCTTTATGATAGTGATGCTTGGCTCAGTCGCATTGCCGCTTACCAACGGTTTTATCGGTGAGTTCCTGATGCTGGTTGGTATGGTTCAATATAGTTTTTATGTGGCTGCTATTGCTGGAATAAGTATTATTCTGGGAGCTGTGTATATGTTCTGGTTATATCAGCGAAGCATGTATGGCGAAACCAAACCGGTTACCGCTGCATTTGCCGATCTTACTTCCACCGAAATGTGGGTGGCAGTTCCGCTTATTATTATTATTATAGCAATGGGTGTTTACCCAAAGCCAATCCTGGAGATCGCCAAACCGACGGTTGAAAGCATTTTATTTTCATTAAAACCTTTAAAGGAAGCTATCATCCCAGTTTTATAATTAAAATCGCAAATAATAAACACAAAAATTAAATGCTTTACGAAAAATTTAAAACTTTAAATGTTTGGTGTTTGCTTACAACTTACGACTTGATACTTACGACTATTATTATTTTTAAAACTTACGATATAAAAGCATGAATACAATTATTGCTATATCTCTTCTTGGTGTTATCACATTATTTCTGGGAATTTTTAATCTCAAGCGGTGGCTTCTACCAGTAATAATAGCAGGCTTAGTCATTGCCCTTGGTTTGGATATAGCCGATTGGGGAACAACGACATATTACTTCAGTAACATGTTTTTTACTGATAAGTTTTATGTGTCGTTTGCTGGTTTGATGATTGTTGCAACCATTGTAACCTTTCTTATTTCGGCTCAGTATTATAAAGAAGAAACCCGAAGCCTCGAAGGTATTTTCGCTATTATACTTTTCTCGCTGGTTGGCGGACTTATTATGATTTCGTCAGGTAATCTGGCTACTTTCTTTATCGGGTTGGAGATACTTTCTATCTCTTTATACTTACTTGCCGGAAGTCATAAAAATTCCAGTTTCTCCAACGAAGCTGCTATGAAATACTTTCTCATGGGATCGTTCGCCTCCGCATTTTTGTTGTTTGGTATCGCGTTGGTTTATGGAGCAACGGGGTCGCTATACAATAAAGATATTGCGCTGTTCATTAACACCAATGCCTGGAATTTGAGTTCGTTGTTAAAGGCAGGAGTTTTTCTAATTTCCGTTGGCATGGCGTTTAAGGTTGCCGCTGTTCCATTTCATTTTTGGGCTCCCGATGTGTATCATGGATCGCCCACATTGATTACCTCTTATATGATTACGGTTGTAAAGGCTGCAGGTTTTGCTGCTTTTCTCCGGTTAACCACTACCTGCTTCGGGTTGGATACCGATTTATGGGCGCAAAACATTGCTATTATTGCCGCATTATCTATTATTGTTGGCAATATAGGAGCACTATCTCAAACACGGACCAAACGGATGCTTGCCTATTCAAGTATCGCACATACCGGTTACATTCTAATTGTATTAGTGGCTGCTCAAAAATCAGCTTCAGCAGTGTTGTTTTATTATTCTATTGCCTATATACTTTCCAATCTTTCGGCATTTATTGTAGTGATTATGGTTAAAAAATCGACAGGGAGCTCAGGCATCGATTCATTCAACGGATTGGCAAAGGTTAATCCTGTGGTTGCTTTGTGCGCGGCAATTTCTTTTTTATCGCTTGCAGGTATTCCCCCATTGGCCGGGTTTATGGCAAAGTATATAGTTTTTACCTCGGCGCTTTTGCAAGGTTATATCTGGTTAGTGGTTATTGCCATTATAGGATCAATTATCAGTATTTTCTATTATTTCCGACCAATTATCAATATGTATATGAAAAAGCCTGATTACGAACAGATTGATACACCAAAATTATCGATGGTTGTTCTGGTTATTCTCACCATTTTAACTGTTGTTATTGGCTTTGTGCCAGGGTTAATTTTGAGCTGGATGTAAATCGTATTTGTATCCTTTTATCCCATATTTCCGGTAAGCAGCATCTTGTAAAATATATACATCGTCTGAAAGATCAGATTTTTGAATGTGATCAGAAAAAGGAGTAACGAAAGTGTAATATCAACGTTTGTAATTAGTTTAAGTGTAATACTCGATTTACGAACCAGCATAATTGCAAACAAACGCATCAACAGTTGTAAAGCAAAGAATAAAAATACCGGAATACTGTTACGTTGAAATTCCATGGCATCGGTAAACCTTAATCTTACAATGGCAGAAAATCCGCGTGACATCCCACAGGTGGGACATTTCGACCCGAGCAATTCCTCGTGAATGCATTTCACAGGATGTTCATTTTTGTAAGGGTTGTATAGCCCGGAATAAATAAAAATTACCAGAATGATTCCCGCAAAAATAAAATTGATTAATAAGTAACTGCGTTTATCCATCCGGTTTTTCGATTAATGATATTTATTTTTTAAGAGAGTCCAGGTCGTTTTCGTATTTTTTATTCAGCTTGTTTAGTCGTTCCTGCTGATCTTCTGTAAAACTTGAAACTGTGGTTGCGAGTTTGGTGATGAGTTGCGTAAGTTTAAGAGACACCTCCGAATAAGCCTGTATAGCTTTGGAATCGCCATTTTTTGATTTTTTCTGAAGATGAATCGTTTCTTTAATAAGTTTCTCATAACCTTCGAGGAATTTATTGAATTGCTCATCAGTCATAGGCTTGTTTATTTCAATTTTCAGCGCCCCACTATCGACTTTATTTTCGAGTTGTTCTAAAACTTTCTCCAGGTTGTTTCCGAATTCAGCCATATTTTCGTCAATCCCTTTGCCTGTTTCCTCTTCAATGGCATTTTCGATCTGGTTCTTGATCCAGGGAGCTTTATGCCCGATGGATGCAAAAACCAATCCCCAAATAGCAGCAACTGAAGTACCTATAATAGAAATAACCAGTGCCGCGATAATTAAACCTTTGGCTCCGTTGCCCTTTGTTGCCTGATTGTAGGCAATAGCGCTAAATGTGATGGCAATTGCACCTGGTATCAGAGCTAATAAACCGATGCATGGAATAAAAGCAATAACCAGAGCAATAATTCCAAGGACAAGACCAGCAATTCCTAATCCTTGACCGGCGTTTGATTTGTTGTTTTCCATAATAGATAATTGTTTAGCTGTTAATATTATTCCAAAGGTAAGAAAAAGACAATAGTAGTGTATGGGTTCAGTCGGAAATGTTAGGGACTGCAAGACAAACAATTAAATCCGCAATGCATTAAACTGTAATTTCTAATGCTTTACAAAGTTAATAATAAAATCCTCTACTGCCCCCTTGTTATAAGAACCTCAAATTCAATATTTATCTGTATTTTTTTAATGCTTCCCAAAAAAAATGTGCGATAAATTACCAACCTTCTAACATTTTTGCCGTGTAAGTTTCCATAAATAAAAAGCTTATGAAGGGGGAAAGTGTAATAAAAAAAATAGAAGAGAATTGGCTGTTTGCTTCGAGAAAATTAAATTTTGAAATAGTATGTCCATTTTTAATTAAGTCTGAGGGTATTGAAAAAAAGGTATTTGCTTTTCTACCAACCTATGGTTCAAAAAATGGAATGATTATTGATTTTATTTACCCCCCTGATTTTTATATTGATACTAAAATAATTAATTTGGCTAAAAAAAATGGATATTATTATAGTTTTATAAACCCAGATAAATTTTTAATCTATAATGAAGGAAATTTTATGGAAGCTTTAGAAGATTGGGGAAATTTTATGGAATTGAAATAATACTCTTCAGCTAGTAAAATGGGATTGTAAATTATAATTAAAATGAACAGTTTAGAGATGGCGATGATCAAAAGTATTGCGAACAGCAATAAAGAGCAATACCCGTTTATTGAAAATCATTTACCTTACCTGAAAGTTAATCAGCGAAATCTGACAGGTGCTGGAATGTACGTTAATTTTGAATATTTACCCGAAGGAAAGTCTTTAATAAAATCTGAATATGGTGATGGTATTCTTGGAAGCAATCAAATTGCTGAACTAAATACAATGAGCAACGGTTTGGGTTTTTCACTTGAATTAGAAAAAGGGGAAATAAAATATTTGGAAATTTTTACTTATGGTGATGAGGCTTGGGATGGGACTTATAATTTGTTTACTTTAATTGATATTTAAAGGATTATACCCCCCGCTAACCGAAGTGTTCAGGAATAAATGAGCGGCTCGGCGAAGTTTCGTTAACTTCGCCGTATTAAATAGCGGTCTCCTGACCGCTGCAATAAAATACCGCTTAGTTTTGTAAAATTGGTAAACTGTTATAGACCTGTTTTGTTCTGAAATCTCAGTATCATTTCTGGGGCGGAGTGGAAAAAACCATGCAGCGCCATCATTTTGATGCCTCCAACTCCCTGGCTATCGAGCAGAATTTTCAATACGATCACTCAGGGCGGTTAAAATCAACTACCGAAAGTGTCAACGGGAAAACCCCTGTTACCACCTCACAAATGGTTTATAACGAACTGGGACAAGCGGCCGCCAAAAAACTAAATGATACTACGTCCGGTCAATGGCAAAAGGTCGATTATGCCTACAATATCCGCGGCTGGCTCACAGGTATAAATCCTCGTTTTAATCCTGTCGAAAACGACCTTTTTAGTCTGAAATTATACTATAACGATACGATAGGACCTTTACAGGGAGCGCCGCAGTTCAACGGCAACATCAGCGCCATGAAGTGGAAGAACAAGGCCGAAGTGGAAAGCGGCTACGAATATCAGGCTTATGGCTTCAATTACGACAAGCTCAATCGTCTCACATCCGGCAAACATGGCCTCTGCAATACCTCCGGCGTTTTTCCGGCTGAGTATATGGATCGCTATAACGAAGGGAACATTGATTACGACAGTAATGGTAATATATTAAAATTAAACCGCACAGGCGGCTACAAAGATGTAAACGACATTCGGTTTGGGTTGTTGGATAGTTTGAAATACCAGTACCTGCCTAATAGCAACCAGTTAATGAATATTACCGACAATGCCAATGTGGACTCCTACGGCTACAATGACCGCAATAAAGACACCACTGACTTTGCATATGATGGCAATGGCAACCTTAGGCAATATAAGGACAAGAATATTAAAAGCATTGATTATAATTTCTTAAATTTACCAAAGAAAATTGTATTTGACAATGCCGATTCCATCGTGTATATTTACGATGCCAATGGCAGTAAGCACATTAAAAAGTTCTTTGAAAAAGGCAAACAGATTGGAAACAATCTGGTTCACAACAAATGCTAAACATGAGGATATGCCTCAAAAATGGGCAAAGCGATAAATTACGAATTTTTATTGCAGATTATCAAAACGTTGCATAAAGAGAATATTGTCGTACACCCCCCTGGTAATAGCTTTTCCGTTGTTCTACAAACTTATTGTGATGCTCCTTTGCAAGCTGAAATTTAATTTGTATCTTTCTATTTATCCATAACCTTCAACAAGTTAGCCCTTATTTAATGAAAAATAAGCAGCATAAGATTTAAAATTATATCTTTGTTATCATTAAAGTTTTTTGATATGGAAAAAGATGTTTTAATAAAAAAGGCTATTAATAATATTCAACGGCTACCTGTCGCTAAAGTTAAGGAAGTTAATGATTTCGCTGAATTTTTATTAAATAAAATTGACGACCAGATGATAACGGAAGGGTTTAAAAGGATTTCCTCTTCATCAAAGTCATTAGATTTTCTAAATAATGAACCTTATTTGTATACTGTAACAGATTTAAAAGTAAAATACAAGTGAAAAAAGGTTCAATTGTATTGATTCCATTTCCTTTTACGGACTTAAAAGGCATTAAAAACAGACCAGCGGTAGTTTTATTTGCCAATGAATTGGATGTAACTATCTGTTTTATTACTTCAGAGCTTAAATGGCAAGAGGAATTTGATATTACTTAAACACCAACAGATACTAACGGATTAAAAACTACGTCTCTCATTAGGGTTTGCAAAATTGCGACTGTTGATACCGATTTGATACTTGGCGAGTTAGGTGAATTGACCCAAATTCAGATAAAAGAATTAAATAAAAACCTCATTAGTCTTCTGAAATTAAAAATCGGGTAGGAGAAACGGGATTATTTCTCGTTTCGACCTCCCACACCACCATACGTGCCGTTCGGCATAAGGCAGTTTATCAGTTAAGATTTTACTTGACAAAATTCAGGCACAAGAAATAATTATTTCAAAGCTTGAGACAGAAAATGCCGAACTCCAATCTCGTTTAAATTTAAACAATCCCAATAGTAGCAAACCTCCTTCAACCGATGAATTGCACAAAAAAGCTATTGAACTTAATAAACTTACAGACTCTAATTAATAAATTTGTATATGCGTATAATCATTATACTTATTCTTTTTCTCTTTAGCTTCAAGTGTTATGCAAAGGAAACTCCTGATAGCCTAATAAGTAATTTATTTGATTTTTTAAATATGAAAGGGGAATTGCCCAAAGAGCTTAATCAAGATAAAAAAGGTGATTCCGATTTCTTTTATATACAAGATGTTCTTGGAGTAGGTAAAAATTATTCTCAAGAATACGGAGTTTTTAAATTTCTTTGTAAATATAATGAAGAGTCTCATTATAATGTATTTATAAAAAAAGATAAAGCAATTGAGATTTAATTACAAACATTCAAATTCAAAAAAATAATGATCGGTTCAAAGTGTTGTATTATTCCAAAGGTAAGAAAAGACAATAGTCGTGTATCGGATTTCATAATTCGTTGTTCGTAATTTGATATTGGTAAAATATTTACTTAAAGTTCCTCACAATCTCCAACATATCTTTTTCCAGAGTCGTTTTAGGAGTTTCGACAATTCTGTTTTCACGATTATTTGAATAAAAGATAAACGTTGGTACACGTTCAATTTTAAGATGAACCAGACTGAAGTGTGATGTCTTTTTCTGATGATCGACTGCAATAAACGTAACGTTTTTTTGATCGAAACCTACATTATCAAGAATCTTTAAAAAGTGTGGCACTTCTCGCTGACTGTCCGAGCACCACGAACCCATAATAACAAAAATCTTAAGATCGACAGGTATTTTACGCTTTAACGATTTCATAGTTTTTTTATCTGGATTATAGTTGTCGTATCCCTCCTGGAACCAACTCTTGTATGGTGATGTGGTAAGAATATCACGTGTGAAATATCCATATAAGATTTCAGACGAATCTTTTGGATCGATGATGGTTTGGTTAACGGGCTGGGCAAGAGCTGACGTTCCAAAAACAGTAACAAGCAATAAACCAATAAATATTTTCATGTTGTTTTTATTGCGAAGATACAACACCTGAACTTAGATGCCAATTGTTCTATTTTGCCACTTTAAATTTCAAATAATTTAATAGGTATAGGCGCTTAGACAACCTAAATTTAGTATGTATGCCTACTTTTAATAAATACGTCCTAAACCCAACGGGTTTAAATGTTTATAGAAAATTTGCACAACAAGAAAATTTCGACTCCAACGGAGTCGTACATCAGAAGGGCTCGCTCATTTCTATAAACATATTAACCCTCCGGGTTAAAGAACTAATTAACTTTTATAAATAAAGTTATTAACACAATCAATGTCCATCTATTGGGATGATGTTAGGTCACCATTAATAAACATGGATTTGGTTAAGTCTTTTCATTTATAGTCAATTAATTAAATTGAGCGGTCTAAACGCCTATACCTGTAATTTAAAATTGTATATTCCAGACCATGAATGGTGAAGGCTGAAAAACAACTGGTTCCATTTAGGGATTCAAGGTAAAATAGGCTTTTTTTCTAAAGTATTAAAGTAGAATTTGTTAATTTTTAGATTATTCAACGATATTTTTCATAATTAGTTTATATTTGCATAGTATATAAAGTACACTAAGTAAATATAATTTGTTAACTAACTGATTAATGACTATTTCACACAAGATTATTTCTAATATTTCAGTTGATTGTGTCATATTTGGTTTCGATTTTGAAAAGCTGAATGTATTATTGGTTGAAAGAGAACTTGTGGATGAAAAATCAGGTAGAATATTAATTAAAGATTTTACATTAACCGGATATCATATTTTTGAAGACGAAGATCTGGATAAGGCTGCCTATCGCATATTAAAAGATCTTACAGGCTTTGAAAACATTTATCTTGAACAATTTACCGTTTTTGGCAAAACCGACAGGGTTTCGAATGAAAAGGATCAGATTTGGTTAACCTATTTAAATCAGGGGTTTTCTGAAAGAATCCTCACTGTTGGTTACTTTTCTCTTATCGACAGTACTAAAGTTACCTTGTCACATAACGAACGAAAAATACACTGGTTTCCAATTGATGAGGCTCACAATCTCGAGTGGGCTTTCGATCATAAACAAATATTTATGAAAGCGTTGGAAGTATTGCGCAATAAAGTACGCACTGAACCTATTGCGTTCGAACTTTTACCGGAACGGTTTACTCTCACTCAGCTTCAGAAACTATATGAAGCAATTTACGGAACGCCAATCGATAAACGTAATTTCCGAAAAAAAATAGTACAGATGCCTTTCATTGTGGCGTTAAAAGTGAAACAAAAAGGTGTGCCGCATAAACCGGCGCAATTGTTTCTTTTTAGTCGCGAAGTATTTGAAAAAACAAAAAAGGAGCGTTTGGGATTCTTGTTTTAATTGCTAAATAAATAAAGTCTTTAATTATAATTTACTAACGATAAAACTATTTACTGTGGAAAAATTATCTCTAAAAGAAAAAATCGGTTACGCCCTCGGCGATGGGGCAGCAAATATAGCCTGGCGTGGGGTGGCTACTTTCTTATTTATTTTTTACACTGATGTTTTTGGAATAAATCCTGCGGTTGTAGGGGTGCTTATGCTAATTGCCCGATTCGGTGATGGAATTATCGATGTTTTAATGGGTGTTATCTGCGACCGAACAAATTCAAAATATGGTAAGTTTCGTCCTTGGATATTATGGACAGCCATACCTTTGGGGATAACATTATCGTTGTTGTTTACATCGCCTAATTTAGGTCCAACAGGGAAAATAGTTTATGCCTATGCTACTTATCTGTTATTTTTTCTGATTTACACAGCCAATAATATCCCCTACGGTGCATTAATGGCTGTGATGACCAGCGACAACAAAGAACGCACAAGTTTGGGTTCGTATCGTATGGTTGGTGCATTTACCGGTGGAATGGTGGTTCAGGGAGCTTTGTTGTTTTTAGTTGTATATTTTGGCAATATAAATCCAACTATTAATATCAATAAGCTTGATACAAAAAAATATGAAGTAATAGTATCAACCAATCAGGATGTTAAAAACGTAAACATCAAAACCAAAGATGGAATTGCCCTGTTTACCTGGGCTAATTCAGAAATGGCCAACAGCCTTAACATTCCTGCGCAGGGCAAAAGCTTTTCAATGGAAGCGCAAAAAAAATACTCATTTATTGTATCCGGTGAAGAAAATCTTGAGGCCAAAAACATAACCATCATTGACCAGAAGAGGGGCTATAGCCATGCCATTTATCTTTTATCGGTTTTCTTAGCTCTATTCCTGATGGTAACTTTCGCTACCACCAAGGAACGTGTGCAACCACCTAAAGAACAAAAAACAAATTTGGGCAAGGACCTTAAAGATCTTATCCGAAACAAGCCTTGGATTATCCTTCTTATCATCGGATTGCTATTTAATGTATACAACTCGATCAAACAAGGTATTGTGGTTATCTATTTTAGCCACTATTTGCACAATCAGCTGTTGGCTGCCACTTTTATGGTTGGATTAATGCTGGCTTCAATAGCAGGCGCAATGATCACATCTCCGCTGGGCAAACGTTTTGGTAAACGCAACTTGTTCATTTATGCCCTTATTTTCTCTGGCGTTGTAAATGCATTACTTGTTTTTTGCAGTTCGGAAAATATAATAGGCATTTTTACAATCGGTATCATCTCGGAGTTTGGAGCTGCAATATTTCCAACGCTCTTTTTTGCAATGCTTGGTGATGCTGCCGATTACTCGGAATTCAAAAATGGACGAAGAGCGACCGGACTCGTTTATTCTGCTGGTTCTTTTGCAACCAAATTTGGAGGAGGTATAGCCGGTGCAATTATTGGATTTGTGTTAGCAGCATTTCATTACAATGGTCAGGATGCCATTGCCATTCAAGGCGCAGTTCCAGGTATCATTATGCTTATGAGTTGGATACCCGCAATTATTGCTCTTATAGCAGCAGGTGTGATGACTATCTATCCATTAAACCAAGCGAAAATGGATGAAATAACCATTGAATTAAACAATAGAAGGGCTAACGAATTAGCTTAACGATAGCAAAAATTAATATAGCAATATAAAATTATACTATAAAAATAATCAATATGAAATTTGGCCACTTCGACGACAAAAACAGGGAATATGTGATTGATAATCCACGTACACCTTGGCCTTGGATCAATTATCTTGGAAATGAAGATTTTTTCTCACTTATTTCAAATACTGCCGGTGGTTATACTTTTTATAAAGATGCCAAATTCCGACGTATTACCCGCTATCGATACAACAACGTACCGATGGATAGCGGAGGAAAATACTTTTACATTAAAGACGGAGACAGCATATGGTCGCCGGGTTGGAAACCATGCAAAACAGAACTCGACAGTTATGAATGTCGTCATGGGATGAGCTACACCAACATTAAAGGCGAGAAGAATGGTGTTACAGCCAATGTTCTCTATTTTGTACCACTAAAAACGTGGGCAGAAATACAAAAACTTACATTAACCAATAATTCAAATGAAGTTAAGAAATTAAAGATTTTTTCTTTTGTTGAATGGTGTTTGTGGAATGCAGCCGCCGATATGGAAAACTTTCAACGAAACTTCTCAACCGGTGAAGTGGAAATTCAGGATTCTGTTATCTACCACAAAACCGAATATAAAGAGCGACGAGATCATTATGCGTATTATTCCGTAAATACTCCTATACATGGTTATGATACTGATCGTGAATCATTTTTTGGTTTATATAATGGTTTCGATGAACCACAAGTTGTTGCAGAAGGCAAGCCTCTTAATTCAGAGGCACATGGTTGGTCACCTATCGCATCCCATTACATCGAAGTAGAATTGAAACCAGGCGAATCGAAAGATTTTATCTATGTTTTGGGCTATGTCGAAAACAAAGAAGAGGAAAAATGGGAATCGAAGAATATTATCAATAAGAAAAAAGCGAAGGAAACCATAGCGAAGTTTAATACTGTCGCAAAAGTAGATACCGCATTAGCAGAATTGCGTAAATACTGGGATAACTTATTAAGTATTTATTCGGTTAACTCAGGAGATGATAAACTCGACCGCATGGTAAATATTTGGAATCAATATCAATGCATGATTACCTTTAATTTTTCCCGTTCGGCATCCTTCTTCGAATCGGGTATTGGTCGTGGTATGGGTTTCCGTGATTCAAATCAGGATCTTATTGGTTTTGTTCACCAGATTCCGGAAAGGGCGCGGGAGCGAATTATCGATATTGCTTCCACCCAATTTCCCGACGGAGGTTGCTATCATCAATACCAGCCACTTACCAAGCGGGGTAACAATGATATTGGAGGAGGTTTTAACGATGATCCCATGTGGCTTATCCTTGGCACGGTCAGCTACATAAAAGAAACAGGGGATTATGGTATTCTGGATGAAAAAGTTCCTTTTGACAATGATATATCTATTTCACGTAGTTTATTTGACCACCTTACGGTATCGTTCGACCATGTAGTAAAAAATCTTGGACCTCACGGATTACCGCTTATAGGTCGTGCCGACTGGAACGATTGCCTCAATCTGAATTGTTTTTCCAACGATCCTAACGAGTCGTTCCAAACTACAGAAAATAAAACAGTAGGCACCAAAGCGGAATCGGTGATGATTGCAGGATTATTCGTATTATATGGTCGTGATTATGTTGATCTTTGCAAAAAACTAGGTAAAAATGACGAAGTTGTTCGTGCTCAAAAGCATGTGGATACTATGGTGGATGTAATTAAAAAACATGGTTGGGATGGTGAGTGGTTTATTCGTGCTTACGACTATTATGGTCGTAAAATCGGGAGTAACGAAAACGAAGAAGCTAAAATATTTATCGAATCGCAGGGATGGTGCACAATGGCGGGCATTGGCAAAGATGAAGGCCTTTGCACCAAATCGCTTGATGCAGTAAAGGAACGGCTTGATAGTCAATATGGGATAGTATTAAATAACCCTGCATTTACTAAATACTACATCGAATACGGCGAAATATCTTCTTACCCAGCTGGTTATAAGGAAAATGCCGGTATTTTCTGCCATAATAATCCTTGGATTATGATTGGCGAAACAGTGGTAGGAAATGGAAACCGTGCCTGGGATTATTATCGTAAAATCTGTCCTTCCTACCTTGAAGAAATCAGTGATCTGCATAAAACCGAGCCTTATGTATACGCTCAAATGGTATCCGGAAAGGATGCTTTCAAACCTGGGGAAGCTAAAAACTCCTGGTTAACCGGTACTGCGTCCTGGAATTTCTTTGCTATTTCACAATATATCCTCGGTATACGTCCCGATTATGATGGATTGATAATTGATCCCTGTATCCCTGCTGATTGGAAAGGGTTTAAAGTTACCCGTAAATTTCGCGGCGCTACCTACCTGATTGAAATTACAAACCCCAATGGTAAAATGAAAGGTGTAAAAGAGGTTTTGATCGATTCCAAACCGCAGGCTTCCAATATTATCCCTATATTTGGGGATGGCAGGGAACATACGGTAAAGGTGATTTTGGGATAATCGTTTTGTAGAGACAACGCATGCATTGTCTCTAATGTCTATAAATTATCATCGGATAATTTTAAAAATATAATCCACATTGCAGCAAATTTGCAAGCCAATACGAGCCAACGCTGAAACTAAAGGCTTGCAAAAGAGCTGCAATTTTGCTTTCACAAATCGTGTCGATATTGACAATTAAAAACATAAAGTTGTTAACTATAAAACAGATAAAAAATTAAAAGTATATAATGGCTAAAAAAGCAAAAACAAAACAGGAAGAACCATTGAAGATTTACCCGGCTTCTGCAAGTTATCAACTATAGAAGTTTTGGCAAAATCAAATTATGCCAACTGGCAGATATTTGGGCATATATGACGCAGAAGATGATTTCAATTTTGTGGAACGCTTTACTTCTTTAAAAACAGAACTGGAAAGTCAAATTGCCGAAGAAGCAGACTTGAATAAAAAAATTGCTGAGAATTTATCTAAAATAAAATTACCTAAGTAATGGCAATGGAAATAGTAAAACAAGCAATGTCGGTGTTTGAACAGATACGGCAAACCGATGAAAACGGAAATTAATTCTGGGTAGCACGTCAATTGACTAAGGTGCTCGAATATACCGATTTCAGAAATTTTCTTTCGGTAATTGAAAAAGCCAAAGAAGCTTGTAAAAATAGTGGACAGGAGGTCGAACATCACCTCGTTGAATTCAACGAGGTGATAACTCACGGGAAAGGTGCTGTACAAGTTTACCAAAGTTATAAATTGAGTCGTTATGCCTGTTACTTAATTGTACAAAATGCCGACCCATCAAAAGAAATAGTTGCGTTGGGGCAGACCTATTTTGCCGTGCAAACACGTTTGCAGGAAATACGACAGATGGAAAACTGTAAAATTCCCTGATTTAACGGGTTTAATTGTAGAGACAACGCATGTGTTGTCTCTACAAAACCTATTTCAGAAAATTGCGAAACCATAACCCAGAATCTTTAATGGTACGTTTTTGAGTTTCAAAATCATTATAAACAATGCCAAAACGAGGTTTATAGCCGTAACTCCATTCAAAATTGTCCATAAAGGTCCACAAAAAATATCCTGTCACATTTATTCCCTCGCATTTTGCCTTTAATACACTTTTGAGGTAATCCTTAAAATAGTTACATCGCTGGGTATCATGAACGCTTTCACCTTGAAGCTCATCAGGAAAGGCGGCTCCGTTTTCGGTTATAATAATTTCTTTAATCGGATATTTGGCATATTGCTTAATACTCATGTAAATACCTTTTGGCCAAACTTCCCAGCCCATTTCGGTAAGTTCTGATTTTTCCTTATCGGGTTTTACCTTGGTTGCCCGGATATAGGGAATAATTCCAGGTCGGCTTATTACCCGGAAATAATTCTGCAAGCCAATAAAATCGAAGTCGAATTTAAGCCTTTCCTCATCACCGGGTTGAATAAACCTTTCCATTTTTTCCAGAAAGGGGAGATCTTTTTTGGGATAACCCATCCCAAGAGTAGGTTCAATATAAAGCCTGTTAAGAATTACATCAATTCGTTTGGCGGCCCTTTCATGTCGTGGCAATTGCTTTTTAGGCTCTACATAGGAGCATGAGAGCGCTGTTCCGATATGGGCATCCGGCAGATGACTGCGAATAATTCGACCTCCTTCGGCCTGACAAAGCATTGCATGATGTACAGAAGCAAGAAATTTATTTATTCCCCGATGCCCGGGGGCATGCATGCCAATAAGGTATCCTAGTGTAGTAAAAGCCGCCGGTTCATTTAACACAATCCAATTTCGAACCCGGTCGCCGAATTTTTGAACGCAAAAATCAGTATATTCAGCAAACCAACCAATAATGTCGCGGTTTGTCCATCCACCTTTATCTTCCAACAGTTGAGGTAAATCCCAATGGTAAAGAGTAATCCATGGTTCGATACCAATGCGGAGACATTTGTCTATTACCCGGTTGTAAAAATCAACTCCCTTATCATTAATTCTTCCTGTTCCGTCGGGTAGCAAACGCGACCAGGAAAGTGAGAAGCGGAAATCTTTAAAATTCAGACTTTTCAACAAGTCCAAATCGTTATCGAATTGGTGATAAAAGTCGCAGGCAATCTGGCCGGTGGAATGGTCTTTTATTTTCCCCTTCATCATTTCAAAACGATCCCATATATTTTCACCCTTTCCGTCAACATTCCATGCGCCCTCAATTTGATGAGATGCTGTTGAAACGCCCCAATGAAACGCGGAACCGAATAATTCTTTTGATAGTTCAGGGTCTGGTTGATTTGCTTTCGATAAGAGGGAGCCGGAATATAAAAAAGCAGTTCCTGCACTGGCTAATTTCAAAAATTCAGAACGTTTCATAAAAAAATAAATGCCAAAGGTATTAGGAAAACATTAATGTCATAAATTTACAAATATTTTTCTGCAAATTTGACTCGAACCAGACTTACATAAATGAATTTAATATGAAAAAAAGTTTAATTATCACAGGCATCATTTTATATCCGTTTTTAATTAGCGGTGCACAGGAAAAACCTGAACCAGTTATATCGAAGATTAAGGAGGTTACTGTTTTTGTAAACGGCGCCCAGATAACACGCATTGGGTCAGTAATATTAAAAGAAGGAAACCAGCAACTGGTATTTGAAAATCTACCTCAGGCTATGAACGCTCAAAGTATTCAGTTATCCGGAACCGGGAATTTTACCATATTGGCGGTTAACAATCAGATTAATTACCTTAAACCCCAACAAAAATCAAAAGACATAATTGCATTGGAAGATTCTGTTGAAATACTTCAGTACAAACTAAGAACCAACAATGCTTCGTTGGAAGTATTGAAAGATGAAGAATCCCTTCTTAAAGTCAATCAGTCCTTGGGGGGTTCGCAAACAGGCGTAAAAGTGGATGAGCTTAAAGCAGCGTTGGAATTGTTTCGCTCCAGGTTGACGGATATAAAAACAAAAACGATAAAACTGGTAAATGACAGCAAAAAACTGAACGAACTATTAAAGAATTTGAACGATCAGTTAACACAAATTCGAAATAAAAGCAATACTCCGACAAGCGAGGTTGTAGTTACATTGCTTGCTCCGTCTCCTGCGAAAGCGCAATTATCGCTTTCGTATCTGGTGTCGGAGGCTGGTTGGATGGCTGCTTATGATGTTAGGGCAATTGATATAATGAAACCCATAAATCTTATTTATAAGGCTAAGGTATTCCAATCGACAGGGGAGAATTGGAACGATATAAAAATTACACTTTCAACGGGAAATCCGGCAGCCAGTGGAAATGCACCCATTGTTAATCCATGGTATCTGAATATTATTGAGCCTGTTTCCCGCCTTAAAAATGAACTAATGGAGGCAAAAAACGTGATGCTGGAAGAAGTAGCGGTAATTGGTTACGGTGCTCAAAAGAAAGTACAAACAACAGCCTCATTTACTCAAACAACAATAAATCAGACTACGGTTGAGTTTAAGATCGAACTCCCTTACAATATCCCATCCAACGGTCAACAATATACCGTTGAGGTAAAATCATTTACGCTTCCGGCATCGTATGAGTATTATTGTGCGCCCAAGTTAGATACCGATGCCTTTTTACTTGCAAAAATCACGGGTTGGGAAGAATTGAACATGCTTTCGGGTGAATCCAGTTTGTTTTTCGAGGGAACATTTGTTGGAACAGCATTTATCGATACTCAAAACACAAAAGATACATTAATGGTTTCGCTGGGACGTGATAAAGGTATTGTTGTTACACGAATCAAACAGAAGGATTTTACTTCGAAAAAATTTATCGGTTCCACCAGAAAAGACTCCCGATCGTTTGAAATTGTTGCCAGAAATAAAAAGAAACAAACTATTAACCTGTTGATAAACGATCAGGTTCCCTTATCAACAACGAAAGAAATTGAAGTTGAGTCAACCAATATATCCGGAGGGATACTTGAGAAGGCCTCCGGAAAATTAACCTGGAAAATACAATTGCAACCTTCAGAAAGTAGGACGTTTACCAATGGGTATAATGTAACTTATCCTAAAGATAAAACGATTATACTTGAATAAAATATAATAAATTTTACGTTTTAGTGACTAGAACTTTATATTGATTTTACAAAACAGAGCTTTGGAAATCTTATCTTTGAATTTCGCAATTATAAACTATGGCTGAAAAAGAACCAAATCCCTTTAAAAAAATTTCCGGAATACGGGTTATTTATCCGATAATCATTGGACTTGGCGTTGTTTTTTATTTCTTTTTTAAGGAATTTAATCATGAGGCTTTTTCGGTTATAACCTTTAGCTTTCGGATGGCTATATTTCTTTTTATTGCCGTTTTATTTATGGTATTGCGGGATGTGGGCTATATTATTCGGATACGTATTTTAAGTCATAATGAACTTTCGTGGAGACAAGCCTTACGAGTGATCATGCTGTGGGAATTTTCGTCGGCTGTAATGCCGTCTGCTGTAGGTGGAACCACTATTGCGATGATTTATATCAACAAGGAAGGCATCAATTTGGGTCGTAGCACGGCAGTGGTAATGGCCACATCGTTTCTCGACGAAGTGTATTTTATTCTAATGTTTCCGGTATTATTGCTTACAATTAAGGTGCATAAACTTTTTACGGTGGGAATGGGTGTTTCCGGCACCGATTATATTTCGCTTGCCAACGAATTTTTATGGTTTGCAATTATTGGCTATTCCTTAAAACTCGTCTACACAATTGTTTTGAGCTATGGTCTTTTTGTAAACCCTCGTGGACTTAAGTGGTTGTTAATGATAGTATTTAAACTCCCATTCTTACGTAAGTTCAGGTATGCCGCACACATCACCGGAACCGATATCATTACAAGTTCGAATGAACTTAAAAAACAAAAAATCGGTTTCTGGTTAAAGGCCTTTGGAGCTACTTTTTTTTCATGGACATCAAGGTATATGGTAGTTAACGCATTAATTCTTGCGTTTTTTGCGGTCTCTGATCATTTTTTACTTTTTGCAAGACAGTTGGTCATGTCGAATATGGTTTTGCTTAGCCCAACACCCGGCGGAAGTGGTTTTTCGGAATATATTTTTACACGATATCTCAGCGATTTTTTTCCTGTTGATGCCGCAATTGTCGGAAGTATTGGGATTGTGCTGGCGTTGCTGTGGAGAATAATCAGTTATTACCCTTACTTATTAATTGGAGCAATAATTTTACCTAACTGGATTAAAAAAAGGTTCACAAACGAAAATAAATCTTAACATTTTTACACACATTATTCTTTATTTAAATAACTCAAAATATAAAGAGTCGCATATTGATGAAATAAAATATGGGTTTTATAGAATTAGTCTTGGTTTATTACTAATTTAGAAATACAATTCGGTCGCTTTAAAATTTAAAGTTTCCGGCAAAGGTTAAAACATTTT
This sequence comes from Bacteroidales bacterium, assembly GCA_025350365.1. Taxonomy (GTDB): domain Bacteria; phylum Bacteroidota; class Bacteroidia; order Bacteroidales; family JAAUTT01; genus JAAUTT01. The sequence continues at coordinate 27,181 of JANXXY010000224.1, forward strand.
ATAGCTTTGTAATTTGGTAAAACATTGTGAAAAACTGTAGACTTTCGCTTACAATATGACGATAACCAGCCTTGATTTGCAACAGTTTATAACTGCTCTAAGAAATTTTTCAACTTATGACTTCAGCGAATACTCTGACAAGTCTTTAAAGCGAAGACTAACTAAGGTATTGATTGACTACAAACTTGAATTGGGTGAGTTGATTTCTCAAATGCGAAACAATACTCAATTGCTTGAACAAGTAGTTAAAGACATCACTGTAAATACTACCGAACTATTTCGCGACCCTCTGGTATGGCAGCATTTGCGTTATACAATACTTCCGAAACTTAAAAATCAACAAACCATTAATATCTGGCATGCAGGATGTTCTACCGGGCAGGAAGTGTATTCCATGATGATGATTTTGAATGAACTTGATCTTTTAGAACGCACAAGGATATATGCCAGTGATTTAAATACCGATGTTCTTCAAGCTGCAAAAAAAGGACTATATAAATACCGGTTTAATATCGCATACCTAGATAATTTCGACAAAGCGATAAAAGAAAATCCTTTTAATTACGAGCAGTTTTTTGATATTCCTTATTCAAAGTATTTTGAAATAGACAAGGAGAAAGATTTTATAAAAATGAATCACTTTCTCACTGAAAAACCAATTTTTAAAAAACTTGATTTAGTTAAGGATAGTAATATTTTTTATGTGAAATTCGATATTATCATTTGTAGGAATGTAATTATCTATTTTAATTACGATCTGCAAAATAAAATATTTGAATTGTTTCATAACAATCTGTACAGTAATGGTTATTTATGGCTTGGCATGCATGAATCCATTCTGGGCCCTTTTGCATCAAAATTTGAAAAAATCGGGCATGTTTATCAAAAAAAGGAAAGTCTGTTTTCGAGTATCGATTATGGGAAATTGAATAAATAATAATATTTATGCTTCAGATATTTAAATATCAACCATAACAAACTATATTTGAAGAAAAGGCAACGAAAATAAATATCGAAACATCGAAAATAGTTTAAAATCAAATGATAAGAATTAATCAAAGTATAAAATCAAGACTTCTTCTCTTTACAGGAACTATTGTTTTCCTTTTTGGACTGTTCTTTATTTTTTTATACAATGATTTTTTCTTCGCTCGCAGAACTATTGAATTCTATAACCGGATAAATATTCTAAATTCTGCACCCGGTCAATTGACTTTGCTTCATAACTCATTTGTTACGAACGAAATTATAAATGAACGGTATTATTTAACGGGGAAAAGCAAATTACTTGATAGTATATTTAGTACTTCAGAACTATATCAAAAGCAACTTGATAGTTTAAATTACCTTCCATATTTTTCACCTCAAGTCGTTACCAGAACTCAAATCAAAGGACTCATTACTCAATGCAAAAAACTTAGTGATATTTATATTATTCTTAACCAACAAATTATTGGGCGTGGGTATTTGAAAACCGGTGAGGCCGGGGAAGTTGATAGGTTTATAAACTTTTTTATAGAATTTGCTGTTGCTGAGAACAATCCAATTCTTATGAAATCTATTGTTGAAATCAATAGAATTCAATCCGCTTATCAATTGGGAAAAACTAACGATCACATTCAACTTCTTTTCGATAGGGTAGATGCTCTCAAAGTTCTTCTTTCCATAAATGATGTCAAACTTTGCAATGGAATGACAGAGATAAACCGCATGAGGCTTATCAAGGAGTTAGAATCATTTGCGGCTCTTATTGGAGAATTACAAAAAACTGACATTAAAATTGGATTTTCTGGTGGTCAGGGAACGATAGGTGATGCCCAACTCAAACTCGAAATAATAGGCGATAAATCGCAAAACATTTATAAGGAAATAAAAAATGAGGTCGGTCAGCAAATATTCATTCAGTTTATAATTAAAACATCATTGTTAATTATTCTGTTATTATTTTATTTGTGGTTTCTACTTCGATTTTCAAGGACTGTAACATTTGCAATACAACAAATTAAAAATTTTGCTTCGGAACTGGTTCTGGGAAAATTGCCGAATCCTTTGGAACTTAGTGCATGTGATGAATTAATCTCCATATCAGAACTATCAAATAATTTTGCGAGTAGTTTACGCGAAAAGATTCATTTTGCGACTAATCTTGGCTCGGGGAAAACGAATGTGACCATGTTACCTCTTAGTGAGGAAGATACAATGGCTAATGCATTGTTAAACATGGAGAAAAGTCTTAAAAAAGCCGTTGAGGAAGATCAGAAATATAAAATTGAAGAGCAAAAACGTGCCTGGACCAATGAAGGACTTGCAAAATTCGGTGAAATCCTCAGAATGCAAACAGACAATTTGGCGACTTTGTCAGATTCCGTCATTGCTAATCTTGTTAAATACCTTAATGCCAATCAGGGAGGTATTTTTCTTTACAACAACGATGATAAATCAGACATACATCTGCAACTTATATCGGCATTTGCTTTTGATCGCAAAAAATACCTTACAAAACGAATTGAACTTGGCGAAGGGTTGATAGGCACTTGTGCCCTCGAAAGGCAAACCATTATAATTACTGATGTCCCAGAAGGATATATGGAAATCACCTCGGGTTTGGGAGAAGCTCCTCCCCGAAGTATTTTAATTGTTCCATTGCGATCCGAAGAAGTGATTTTTGGTGTTCTGGAAATTGCATCACTTAACTTTTTTCAGCCTCATGAAATAGATTTTGTTGAAAAAATTGCTCAAAGTACCGCTTCAACTTTTGATACTGTAAAAATTAATATCAACACGTCACGATTATTGGAACAGTCCAAAAAACAAGCTGAAGAAATGGCGCAACAGGAAGAAGAAATGCGTCAAAACCTTGAAGAATTGCAAGCTACACAGGAAGAATCGGAACGCCGTGAAGCAGAAATCAACAGTTTGTTAGTGGCCGTGGATGCTTCAGCTTTGGTTATCCAAACTGATATGGAAGGCCGGATAATGGAGGTTAATAAAAAGTTCTCTTTTATCGTAAAAAAACATCGCGACGAGCTAATTGGAACGTATTTGAGAAATATCTTCACTTTCAATGTCGAGATTGACGAATATTACAATTTATTGCTCGATTTGAAACAGGGTAAATTAATCAATCGTAACGAAATATTGGATTTTGAGGATGGAAGTAAAGTTTACCTGGTTTTAAATTATTCTCCAATTCTTGATCGAGACGGGAAACCATATAAAGTTTTAGGAATTGCTACCAACATTACCGATAAAATAGTACTCGAAAATTCAATCTCCAAAAAAGATATCGAGTTAGGTGAAATGGAATTTCATCTCACTCATTTTGATCAACTTATTGATTCAGGATTTATTAGAAGCGAATTATCCGCCGAGTGTATTCTGATGAAGGCAAATGATAACTTTACAGAGGTAACCGGTTATACATCAAAAGAATCCATTGGTAAAGATTATCGAAAGTTTTTAAAACCCGATGAATTAAAGCAATTTGAATTGATTTGGAACGAAGTTCTGAAAGATAAACCATACAAAGCAGTTGTTAAAAGGACAATGCCGGCAGGCGATGAGCACTGGTTAATGGCCAGTTTCATACCTTTTAAAAACAAATCAGGAAAAATTACTAAAGTTATTCTGGTTGCGCAAGATATTACGGAAAAGAAATTAAAATACCAGGTTTTAGAAGAGGCTAATAAAGAGATTGAGCGACTCAAAGGAATGCAAAATCAAAGCTGAACAAAATTGATATGCTGGAATTAGGAATAGTTGAGACAAGGAATATTATTAAAACTATATTAGAAAAGTACAATTACGACTTTTCTGATTATTCTTTGACGTCATTCAAACGCCGGCTTGAGAAGATAGTAGATCAGCAAAACCTGAAAAATGTCGATCAGCTGATAATAAAATTGCGAGACAATAATAGTTATTTTGAACAATTTCTTAATGAATTGGCAACACCATCAACAGAAATGTTTCGTGATCCTTCATTGTGGCGTATTTTAAGGGATGAACTATTGCCTTCATTAATAAGCGATTTGGGGTCAAATCTAAAAATATGGCTTCCAAATTCAGTTTCTGGCGACGAACTTTTTTCACTGGTAATTACACTACATGAATTGAATCAGCTTAATAAAGTTCAAATATATGTTTCCTCTTTAAGTACCGTGTCTCTTGATACTATTAGATCAGGCTTGTTGCTTGCCAGTAAACTTGATTTAAGTGCTGATAATTATATTCGTGCCAATGGAACTGAGGTTTTCCCGAATTATTATAAAATGGAAAACAATGCCATATATAGAGATACTTCATTAATAAAGAACGTTATTTTTTCACGGCAAAACTTGAGTTTGGACCCTCCGGTTCAAGGGATTAAACTTGTTTTGTTCCGAAATAAAATGGTATACTACAATCAAACTCTTCAAAGTAAGGTTTTAAGACAATTGTTTAGTTCTTTGGTACCAAATGGATACTTAATTGTAGGTGCCAAGGAATCGATAAATACCCTCTATGGGAACAACGAATTTTCATTAATCAATAATTCTGAAAGTATCTATAAGCGCAAACCATGATTTATAAAGCAATTATGATAGGCGGATCGGCCGGAAGTTTTCAGGTAGTAACGAAAATATTAAGTGCTTTGCCAAAGACACTGAATATGCCTCTGTTTTTATGTCTTCATCGGCTAAAGCATGTTCGGTCCGGTTTTCTTGAAGCTTTGTCACTGAAATCAAATCTTCCGGTTATAGAACCTGACGACAAAGAACAAATTAAACCTGGAAGGGCTTACCTTGCACCTGCAAACTATCATATGTATATTGAACTTGGAAATAGAATTGCATTGTCTACGGAGGAGCCTGTAAACCATTCGCGGCCATCCATCGATCTTTCGTTTGTTACTGCAGCGCATGCTTACCGCGAAAAACTCATTGGGATTATTCTGTCTGGCGCTAATAGCGACGGAGCTTACGGGCTAAAAAAAGTGAAAGACTTAAATGGCTTTACAATTGTTCAGGATCCTAATGAATGCCAGGTTCGAACGATGACTGAAGCGGCCATGAAAAGCACAAACGTAGATCAGGTTTTATCGACTGACCAGATTATTAAATTTTTACTAAAATTATAAAAGAAATAGTTCTATGAAAATGAACCTTTCTTATAAATATCTTAACCTGATTATTTTTCTGCTTATAGTGGCGGTAGTATTCGCTCTTTTTGGTGTGATTAATAATATATCCAATGATAATTCAGATAAAATTACATTTGCGTACATTCTGCTTTTTGCAATTCTTTTTCTCATTGTTGTCTGGTTTTTAGTTACATTAAAAATAGGAAGAATATCCAATGACATTTCGTTGTCCGATAACGCTGATCATGAAATTTTAAATAACACGAGTAATTTCATGTCTAACGACAAAGAGGAAATTCGTGCAAATAAAAATGAAATTGATGTTTCCCGGATAATTCCAGATAATTGCAAGTCGGTCGAAGAGTTTTCAGAGCATATCCTTCAGAATTTAGCTCAGGAATTTAATATCGTTCAAGCTTTAATGTATTTGAAAACAGCCGATACCGACAATTACGAATCAATTGCTCAGTATGCTTATTTTTCTGAATCAAAGCCACAAGCCTTTAAGGCCGGCGAAACATTGCCCGGTCAGGCAATTAAAAACAGAACTATTGTTATGTTAACCGATGTACCTGAAAACTATTTGACCATTGCTTCAGGATTAGGAAAAAGTGGCATCAAATATTTGGTATTTGTGCCGCTGATTCACAATGATGATGTTGTTGGATTGATCGAATATGCAACTTTTACCCAGATAAATGAAGATATAATCAAAATGCTGGGCAATATTGCAGATTTGGTTGCTGAAACTATTGTTAAACTCATAAAAAAGTAAAACAAACATATGCCGGTAAAGGTGAACTATATCCTTGATAACGCAAAAGCTCGGGCTGTAATAATCGGAGTGGCAGTGAGCATTGTTGTTCCTGTTATTGCATGGATGATGGATATCATTGTGGCCGGCCGGATGCTGAGCTTAACAACTCTATTGCAAATACATATCAATCATCCGAGTCTGTTTTTTGTTGATTTAATACCAATTGCTTCCGGAATAATTATCTATTTTATAATAAGTATTCGGGAAAAGGATAAGGACTTCTACGAGGGAAAAATCATTAAAAGAGATCACCGCATTAATAAAAACGCCTCATTCGCAAAACAAATAGGTGAAGGAGATTATACCAGCCCGTTTGAACCATCGGGTAGTGACGATGCATTAGGCGAATCGTTGCTTTTAATGCGCGATAACCTGATTTTAAATACCCGCAAAGAAGCTGAACAGAGCTGGATTGCTGCAGGAAAGGAACAAATTTCGAATGTGCTTCGAATTCATAACAAAATTGACGTTCTGGCAAATGAGACATTGGTTTCACTTACAAAATATATCAATGCCGTTCAGGGCGCATTCTATTTGTTTGAATCGGATAGACAGGTGCTTATAAATATTGCCACTTATGCTTTTAACCGTAAAAAATTTGTAAATCAGGAGTTTCAGGTAGGTGAGGGGCTGATAGGTGAGTGTGCCTATGAAATGGATCTTATTTATCGTACCGAAATACCTGAAGATTATGTTACTATCACCTCGGGTATTTTAGGTGACAAGCGGCCAAAAACAATTCTAATTGTGCCCTTGGTATCAGACGAAAACCTGCAAGGTGTTATAGAATTTGCGTTTTTACTCGATGAGCTTCCTGCTCTAACGCTTCATTTTATGAAGGAGTTAGGAGAAATTATTGCTCGCACAATTTTTAACCTTCGTGTAAACGAAAAAACCGAACGTTTGCTTGAGGAGTCGCGCCAAATGACGGGTGAACTTATGGAGAACGAAGAACAACTGCGGCAAAGTGCGGAAGAAATGCGTGCTACTCAGGAAGAACTACAACGCTCCAACGAAAAACTCGAAGGCCAAATTAACGAAGTCGAAAATGCCCAAAAACGTCTTCATTCGCTTCTCCAAAATGCATCCGAAATTATTTTTATTTACGATGAAAGTTTAAATCTGGCATATATTAGTCCTTCAGTTTCCGGCATTTTGGGATTTACACCCGATGAGATGATGAAAGGTAAGGATTTTGACCGTCTTACCCGCAAGGGTGAAGTTGAACTCCGGTCCATGTTTAGCCGCTTGCTTGAAAGGCCGGCCGAACCTATTACAATCCAGTACACTTACATGAAAAAGGATGGACAAAAAATTTTCCTCGAAACTACGGGAAGAAACCTTTTGGCCGACCCTGCACTTCATGGAATCATCCTAAATTCGCAGGATATAACCGAACGAAAACGAGCAGAAAAAGAAGAGCGGATGAAAAGCAAAATGCAATCCCTCTCTGAGAACTCTCTCGATTTGATTATACGATTAAATATGCATGGTATGTTTTTCTATGCCAATCCGGTAGTTGAAGATTATATTGGCATAAAAAGTTCTGAAATTTTGAATAAAACTATTCAGGATACTGAGATGCCGCCAAATTTGCTTTCCTATTTTCAAACAACCCTCATAGAAGTTAAAGCCTCCCCGCAAAAACGGAATAATCAGATTTCCATTTCAATTCAACTTGGCGAAAAGATGGCAGAAAGAATCATTAGTCTTGATGCCATACCGGAATTTAATGAAAATGAGCTGGAAACTATATTATTTGTTGGTCATGATATAACTGAGGCTAAACGTATTGAATTAGAAATTGCCGATAAAAATAGGAAGATCGAGGATAGCATCAACTATGCTCAGCGCATCCAGTCCGCCATTCTTCCCGATAATGCATTTATTCGCGATTACCTGCCAAAATCGTTTATTTTTTACAAACCACGCGATGTTGTCAGCGGAGATTTTCCATGGTTCTTTAAACGCGATGATACTTTATATATTGCAGTAGTGGATTGCACAGGTCACGGTGTGCCCGGCGCGTTGCTTTCATTTGTTGGTTATTTTATTCTTAATAATGTAGTTGACCATGAACGGGATTATACCGCTGCCGAAGTTTGCGATCTGTTACATAATGGAGTACGTCAAACACTTAAGCAAAATCGCGAAGATGCTCAAGGTCGTGACGGCATGGATATCGCCCTGGTGAAATATAACCCGAAGAAAAACGAAATACATTATGCCGGCGCTCATCGCCCTCTATATTTCTTACGTAATGGTGAATTGACCGAATATAAGGGTGACAGAAAAGCTATCGGTGGTATCCCTTTGGGGAGTAAACCTGAAAAGAACTTCACTAATTATGTTATTCCCGTGGAAACTGGTGATAAAGTGTTTTTCTTCTCCGATGGTTTAACTGATCAACTGGGAGGTACCGAATTTAAAAAGTTTTCACCGGCACGCGTGCGGGATATGATCTCACAAAATTCAAATAATACAATGGAAGACTATCATCAATTATTTGATAAAGATTTTTTTGCATGGAAGGGTAACGAAAAGCAAATAGATGATGTTTTATTAATCGGAATAGAATTTTAATTTTACTCTTAAACTAATACTTTAACTGATATGGGCACAAATGAAAAGAAGGATGTAAGAGGATTCCTCGAATTTGTATATGAGTTTTATAAATCAATGAAGGAACATGAGATTACGCTGGTATACGAGGGTGAAATAACACACCAAATAACAAAAGCCTTCACTTCTCTTACCGAATCTAATATGGCAAAAGAAGAAGAGTCTAATTTAGTTCAAAAAAAGGTTTTTCATGTGATGGTTGAATGTTTACAAAATATCAGCAAACACGCCGATGATTATGGCGCTAACGATTATTTGTTTTCCGGAAGAGGCATATTTTTAGTTTCGAAAGGGAAAGATGAGTATTCCGTTACTACAGGCAACGCAATTGACCACACCCGTATGCCGGAATTGAAACGTATGCTTGAACAAGTAAATAGTCTGGATAAAGAAGAACTTACCGAACTTTACAAGAAACAGATTAAGGAAGGCAGATTGTCCGATAAGGGAGGTGCCGGATTAGGCTTTATTGATATTAAGCGGAAAACCGGGCGTAATCTTGAGTATCACTTTTTGCCTATAAACGATGTCTCATCGTTCTTTTTATTAACATCAACTATTTCACGAAATGCTTAATGCTTAAATAATAATATTGAAGCTATGGAAGTTTTCAAAATTTTGGGTACTGACGATACCCCTGGTGTAACGCTGGATGCGGCTAACGACATATTTGAAATTTCAGGTCGGTCGCTACCGGAGGATGTAAATGCATTTTACAAACCTATTATTGATTGGATGGATAAGTACAACTTGGCTCCAAAAGCAAAAACCATCTTTTATTTCAGATTGGTTTATTTTAATACTGCTTCGTCAAAGATGTTACTCGATGTTCTTATGAAATTGGAGGAACTCTATAAATCAGGGAATGATGTTGTTGTTCGGTGGCAATATCCTGATGATGACGAAGATATGAAAGAGGCTGGCGAGGAATATGCTGACATTGTTGACGTTCCATTCGAGCAAATTGAAATATCCTGATTTGTATCCTGTGGGCACTTCAATTGGCCTATACCAACGAAAACTGTATAATCATAATCAATCAAATGTGCCAGAGCCCCGATATATATGGCTTTTCATCAGTAATATAATTTTATGAGTGAAGAGATTTTAAAAGCGTTAATGCAACTGTTTGCGATTATTGCTAAACAGGACGAGGGTGTGGAACTTAGCGAGCGTGAGTACGTTAAAACCTTTTTGACCCTTCAACTGAGTGATGAAGCCGTAAACGAATATTTGATTCTGTTTGATAGTTTTGCAGGTCTTGATAAAACTGTTGACGAAAACGGTGTTGAGATTGCAAGGAAAAAACTGACTTCTGTTAAAGATTCGGTTCGTATTCTGGGTATTTGTAAAAAAATCAACAAAACACTTACTCAGGAACAAAAAGTAGTAGTCTTGGTTCGACTTTTTGAGTTGGTAAATGCGGACCGTAAATTTACCGATCAGCGAATGGCTATCATCAATACGGTGGCCGAAGTTTTTAATCTTCCCAGAGAAGAATTTAAAAGCATTGAGACTTTTGTAGTTAAAAACCGACCTGAAGCGCTTGATCAACCTGATGTTTTAGTTATTGCCGATAAGCCTGTTGTAAACCTGCAAAGTAAATTTATTCTCACTGAAAAACTTGACGGCAACCTCTATATTCTCAGGATTGCCAGTGTTGATCTGTATTTTCTGAAATATACAGGGCATGAAGATCTATTTTTGAATGGCCTCGGAATTACCAATAGACGCATCTATTTATACGCCAGCGGAAGTGCCGTAAAAATGCCTAAAGGAAAGCCGGTTTATTACAGTGATGTTGTAGCGCACTACCTTGCTGATATTACTTCGAACAAAATATCATTCGAAGTGAATAACCTCGAATTTCGATTCCCTAATGGAAATATTGGACTGCGAAACGTTAGCTTTTCTGAAGGTCAGGGAAAACTGATTGGTATTATGGGAGCCAGTGGAGCAGGTAAAACTACGTTGTTGAATGTATTATGCGGAACGGAGTTACCTTACAAAGGAGAAGTGATTATTAACGGTCACAATCTTCATAAAGAGAAAGATAAAGTGGAGGGAGTTATTGGTCTTATTCCTCAGGACGACCTTTTAATCGAAGAATTAACCGTTTTTGAAAATCTATATTATAACGCAAAACTGTGTTTTAAGAACCAAACTGAAGAACAGATTAACGAACGTGTCGTTCGAACACTTTCAAGTCTTGGACTTTTAGAACGTAAGGATCTCAAAGTCGGATCGCCACTGAACAAAACCATTAGTGGTGGACAACGGAAACGCTTGAATATCGCGCTTGAATTAATTCGCGAACCGTCTATCTTGTTTGTTGATGAGCCTACCTCCGGACTTTCGTCGAGAGATTCCGAAAACGTGATGGACTTATTACGGGAACTTGCATTGAAAGGAAAACTTATTTTTGTAGTAATTCACCAGCCGTCGTCGGAAATTTATAAGATGTTCGACAAAATGATTATCCTGGATACGGGAGGATACCTAATATATTATGGCAACCCAGTTGAAGCTGTGATGTATTTTAAAAGAATTGACGCTCAAATTAACAGCAATGTAGGAGAGTGTCCCGTTTGTGGAAATGTGAATCCCGAACTTATTTTTAACATTATTGAAGCCAAGGTTGTTGACGAGTTTGGCAGGTATACTGATAAACGCAAAGTACAACCGCCGAAATGGGAGGGATTTTACTCTGAAAATTTTCATCCTGAAAAGATGCAGGTAATCAGCGAGGATCCGCCAAAATCATTAAATATCCCAAACTGGATCAACCAGATTAAGATTTATACAGTTCGTGATTTTGTTTCTAAAATAAGCAATACCCAATATATATCGCTTAATCTTCTGGATGCTCCCCTGCTGGGATTAATTCTTGCATATGTTATCAGGTATATTTCCGACCCGGGTTCGGATGTGTATATTTTTAGAGAAAATGAAAATATTCCGGTTTATATTTTCATGAGTCTCATTGTGGCTTTGTTTCTGGGCTTAATCGTTAGTGCCGAAGAAATATTTCGCGATCGTAAAATACTCAAACGCGAAGGTTTTCTTAATTTGAGCCGTTCAAGCTATCTATTATCTAAAATATTTATATTATTAGTAATTAGCGCTATACAAAGTTTAACATTTGTACTTATTGCGAACTCAATTCTGGGAATTAACGGAATGTATTTTACGTACTGGTTTGCCCTATTCACTACGGCTGCTTTTGCTAACATGTTAGGGTTAAATGTTTCAGCTTCATTTAATTCAGCTGTAACTATATATATTCTTATTCCACTGCTTATGATCCCTATGATGATCCTAAGCGGGGCAATGTTTCGTTTTGATAAACTTAACCGTAATGTTGGTAGTGTGGATAAGGTTCCTCTGTTGGCTGAAATAATGGTAACTCGTTGGGCTTATGAGGCCTTGGTGGTTCATCAATTTAAAGACAATCAATTTGAAAAAGCATTTTACGATATTGAGAAACGTGAAAGCAACGCTGATTTTAAACAGGTGCATCTTATACCCGAACTTCAAAAACGACTGGACGATTGCAACGCTGAATTCTCAAAGTTTGGAAAAATAGAGAAAACCAATGTTCAGCTTGATGTTCTAAAGAACGAAATATCCAAAGAATTGATGATTAATATGGATCTTCCATTTAAAAATGCAGATGGAATAATAGCTGAAAAATATAGTGCCAGGATGGCTAAAGCATTACAATCTTTTATTGATAGAATGAAAGCTGATTATTCAGGGAAATTTATGCAAGCCAACAAAGAAAAGGAAGATAAAATAAATAGAGAACTTAAAAAGGATCCTGAAAGATATAAGCAGTATAAAAACGTGTACCATAACGAAAATTTGTCGGATTTGGTGCGGAAAGTGCTTGAAAAAAATAAAATATTAGAATATAATCACGAATTGGTTCAGCAGGTAGATCCAATTTATATGGATCCTACCATTCGGGGACCTTTAAGTTTGCGATCTCATTTTTTTGCCCCTCGCAAACCATTTTTTGGCGTTTATTATGATACATACTGGTACAATATGATTGTAGTATGGTTATTTACTGTCATTCTTTATCTGGCTCTCTATTACGAGTGGTTTTTAAGATTTATGAATATGTTCGGAAAACTTAAACTTAAAAAGGAAAGTTCAGAATAATTACTAAATTTGTATAAACAGCAATCAAACAAACAATAATCTAATTATGCTGCTATGATTAAGAGACTGACTTATTTATTTTTATGTAGTGTATTTGTGTTTTATTCATGCAAATCCGGAGTTAAGAAAAGCAAAGGAGAATTTGGAGAAAATGATAGTATAAAAGCAGATAGCGCCTTGCCGGTTTCAAAAGAAGCAATGGCTGATCTCGTACAAAATATTTCATCTCCCATTGAAATGGCAGCTTTAATTAAGAGTCTGGGCGTGCCCTTTTCACAAAAATATTTAGCCCCTACAAACCATCTTGATAACTTTAACACAAATACCTCAAAGGCTGTTAATTTAGGCATTTTTGGAGCCGACCTTGGATATATAAACATGTATAGTAAAACGTCAACTGTTCTTTCGTATATCTCAGCAGTTAAAACATTGGCTGATGGGATTAACGTAGGTCAATTTTTTGATTTTACTACGCTAAAAAGGCTGGCCACAAATAACGAAAATATTGATTCGTTAATGTATATTTCCATACATAGTTTTAATGTAATGGATGAGTATTTGCGTAAAAACAACCGCAGTAACCTCAGCGCTCTTATGATTGCAGGCGTTTATATTGAGGGGTTGTATCTTATGACTCAGGTAGCAAAAGAAAAACCTAATAAAAAATTGGCAGAAAGCATTGGAGACCAAAAAATTATTTTTGAACAGATGTTACTGATTTTGAAAAACTATCAGAAGGATCCTTATTTTAAAGATTTTATTGCCAATATGGAAACGCTTAAAAAGGAGTTTTCGGAAATTAAAATAACCATCGAAATGGGTGAACCTAAATCAGTTGAAAAAAATGGAATGCTTACTATTATTCAAACATCAAAAAGTACTGTTCATATTACGGATGAACAGTTAAAGAGAATTATATCTCAAACTGAAATAATTAGAAATAAGCTGATTAAGTAATAAGTTGTAAATAAATCGCTCTGACATATTTTGTGGGTAAAGTGGTTTGAATATCTTTTATAAAATAATCAAAAAAAGTGTACAATGAAGCATATAACATTCATCCTTGCGATTGTTTTCCTGTCAATAGGTTATGCAGCAAACGCGCAAACTGAAGCGCAAAAAGTTGAAATTTGTTCAGGTACAGCCGGTCCTGATGCTTCTTATCTAAAAGATTTTGTTGTTGATTTACCTGCAGCTCAAGGAGATGAAAAAGCCCCTACTGCTAAATATTCTCTTATTCTTCAAAAGGATACTAAATATCGTATCACAATCTGCACTGATGACGATTCACCAGGGAAAGGATATGTACAACTTTTAGATACAAATTCGCTATTGGGAAGTTCCTTTAATCCACAGACTGGAAAGGAATACAAAGGATTTGACTTCGATTGTCAGAAAAGTAGTGTTTATCACATTTTTATCCAGTTTCAGGAAGGCAAGGCAGGTAAATCAATTGTAATTCTTTCGTTTATCAAAAAATTATAAATATTAAAAGTCGTAAGTAAACTGAAAACGGTAAAATTTTATTGAATAATTACAAAAGGTTGGTTCGGAGAGTCAACCTTTTTTTATTGCTTTGTATTCAGAAGCTTGATAGAGATTAACTTTTTTAATAGCTAAATAAAAAACAGAATGTCAGAAGGGCATCATTTTTGATATACATTTTTGTTTTTTAAGTAATAAGGCGTTGAGCAGAACAAAGCATTTCGTTTAGGTTTTGCTATATAAACGAAAATTTATAGTTTCATTATATGAGATCACAAAAGAAAATTGATATTGCTTACCTTGAGAAATATCGGGGGATATTTTTCCAGATAGGAATTATCATTGTTCTTTGCATCGTTTTTTTTGCCATTGAATGGAATACCCAGCCATCCAAAAAAGAAAATGTTATACAGGCAATGGATGAACCTGTTAAACAAATAATATTTACAGGCGAACAAATAAAGGAAATAAATACTCTTCCACAACCTTTGCAATTAGTGCCTTATGAGATAAAGGTAGTTGACAGTAATGTGCAAATTGATGATGAAATAAAGATAAATCCTAATTTTTCACAGGATTTTGTTATACGTCCAATTGAATTTTCTCCCAAAACTCAAAATGAGGAGAAAGTAAAAGACGATAAGGTATTTGTGATAGTTGAAGAAATGCCTTTATTCAATGGAGGCAATTCAAATACATTTAGAGATTGGATTCAAAAAAACATCAAATATCCTGACATAGCCAGTGAAAACGGGATTAAAGGGAATGTACTCATTTCGTTTAGCATAAACAGCATCGGAGAAGTTTGTGATGTAAAGGTTCTTCGGGGCATTGATCCTTCATTAGACAAAGAAGCAGTTAGGATAATTTCTTCATCACCAAAATGGACACCGGGAAAACACAACGGTAAAAATGTTAAAGTTATATTTAACTTTAATGTAAGGTTCGTTTTGCAAAATTGATTATTTTCGAATCTTTAACACTCATTAATTTGTTGATTGAATTTAACAAAACTTTATGCCAAATCTATATTCTACAGAAGTAATACCAGAAAAAGCCATATTGATTGGTGTAATAAATAAGTATCAGGATGAGTGTCAGGTAAATGATTTTCTTCAGGAACTTGCCTTTTTAACTGAAACTGCCGGTGCTGTGCCCGTAAAAAAATTCATTCAACGACTTGAATCGCCACATCCGCGTACATTTGTGGGAACTGGTAAACTAGCTGAAATTCAGTCTTACATCAAGGAGAATAATATTGACTTGATTATTTTTGATGATGAACTTACTGCTACACAACTTCGAAATCTTGACAAGGTGCTGGAGATTAAAATTCTTGACCGCACTAACCTCATTCTGGATATTTTTGCTAAACGAGCCAAAACATCTTATGCTAAAGCTCAAGTTGAACTGGCTCAATATCAATATTTGCTTCCCCGACTCACCCGTATGTGGACTCACCTTGAACGGCAGCAAGGAGGTATTGGCATGCGGGGGCCTGGCGAATCAGAGTTGGAGACCGACCGCCGTATAATTCGCGACAAAATTGCGGACCTTAAAGAAGACCTCAAGAAAATTGACCGGCAAATGGCTACACAGCGGCAAGGTCGTGGAAATATTGTTCGGGTGGCTCTGGTGGGTTATACCAATGTTGGTAAATCCACATTGATGAATTTGCTGAGCAAATCGGAGGTATTTGCCGAAAATAAATTGTTTGCCACACTCGACACTACTGTGAGAAAGGTAGTTATTAATAGTCTTGCTTTTTTATTAACAGATACTGTTGGGTTTATCCGTAAATTGCCTCATCAATTGGTGGAATCGTTTAAATCGACATTAGATGAAGTTCGGGAGGCTGATATTCTGGTGCATGTAGCTGATATTTCTCACCCAGAATTTGAAGAGCAAATTAATGTTGTGAATCAGACTTTATCAGACCTAAATGCAGCCAGTAAAAAAATTATTATAGTTTTTAACAAGGTGGATGCATTTTCATATGTAGCCAAGGACGACGACGACCTAACTCCAAAAACCAGAGTGAATTATTCGTTGGACGAACTGAAAAATAGTTGGATGTCTAAACTTAGTCAACAGGCTCTTTTTATATCTGCAACTGAAAAAACGAACATTGATGAGCTTAGGAATACCCTTTACGAGGAAACGAAAAAAATACATATCCTGCGTTATCCGGGAGACAGTTATTTGTTTTAGTCTGATAATATTACGTAGGAAGGAATAAACTTGTGCAAAATAAAAAAGTTTCATTACTGACCGACTAAAATAATAAGATTCTTCGCTTCGCTCAGAATGACAAACGTTTATGTTAGTTTTTAGTCGGAGGGGGTGGTTTGCGGTAAAGCCGCAAACCACC
>JANXXY010000335.1 GCA_025350365.1 Bacteroidales bacterium
GCCGCCAATCAATAAATGGAATTTTTATTTGATGCTTCGCTACACATTTTTCAGTCCCATTGGGACGGCATTATGGTAGCATCCATTGGGACAACCTCTTAAATGAATTTGTAAATTATCCTGGTCGGGTAGGTGATAGCCTAACCCGACATAGTCCGAACGTACTGAAAGAGTTTAAATTTGCTTTTTATTTTTCAAAAGTTGGTGTATTGGATTTTATTATATATTTGCCAATCCAAATTTAAAAAGTGACTTGAATGAATGGACTAAGAATAATCGTTTTAGCTAAACAAGTTCCCGATACACGAAATGTGGGAAAGGATGCCATGAAGGCCGATGGTACTGTAAACCGCGCTGCATTGGCGGCAATTTACAATCCCGAGGATCTTAACGCGTTGGAACAGGCTTTACGTTTAAAAGACAAATACCCCGGCACTACTATTACCATATTGACTATGGGACCAGGCAGAGCAGCCGAAATTATCCGCGAAAGCATTTACCGTGGAGCTGATAATGGATTTCTGTTAACAGACAGAGCATTTGCCGGATCCGATACTCTGGCTACTTCTTATGCCTTATCGTGCGCGATTAAAACCATTGGAGCATTCGACCTTGTTATTTGTGGTCGTCAGGCTATTGATGGTGATACAGCCCAGGTGGGTCCTCAAGTTGCTGAGAAATTAAAAATTCCACAGATCACTTATGCCGAAGATGTTATATCAGTAACTAAGGGTAAGCTAAAAGTAAAACGTCGGTTGGACCGTGGTGTTGAGATTGTTGAAGGCCCCCTGCCACTTGTAATCACCGTAAACGGAACAGCTCCTGATTGTCGTCCACGCAATGCCAAACGCGTAATGAAATATAAACATGCCACTTCTATATCTGAACGTCAGAATTCTTCCGAAGATTATATTACTTTATATAACGACCGTCCATACCTCAACATACCTGAATTAAGCCTTAAGGATACCAAAGCTATTGAGACAGAGGTTGGATTAATGGGATCGCCAACAAAAGTTAAAAAAATAGAAAATGTCGTATTTCAAGTAAAAGAATCAAAAGTTCTTTCGGCATCCGATGAAGATATTGAAAATATGATGGTAGAGCTTATTACTAACCATACGTTGGGATAATATGTCGGTTGTAATGACTGCATACGTTGTGGAAGATATTAAAATCTTACAGGATAGCTCTCCAATAGTGATCACTTCTACAACCTGTTTTTATCCATAAAAAAAGAATACTAAATACTTATGAACAACATATTTGTATATTGCGAAGTTGAAAATGGCGTTGTTGCCGATGTTAGCCTCGAATTGCTTACCAAAGGCCGGAAGCTTGCTGATCAGCTTAAATGTCAGCTTGAAGCTTTGGTTATAGGGTCTAACCTCAATGGAATCGAAAGTCAGATTTTTCCATATGGAGTAAATCGTATAAATGTTGCAGATGATGAACGTCTGTTTCCATACACCACTCATCCTCATACAGCTATCACTGTAAAACTTTTTCAGGAAGAAAAACCTCAGGTTGCCCTAATGGGCGCTACCAGTATAGGTCGTGATCTTGGTCCGCGCGTTTCTTCGGCTCTTCACAGCGGTTTAACAGCCGACTGCACCAGCCTTGAAATAGGTGGGCACGAAGATAAAAAAGAAGGGAAAGTATACGAGAACCTCCTGTATCAAATTCGTCCGGCATTTGGAGGAAATATCGTTGCTACCATCATCAACCCCGATTGTCGTCCGCAGATGGCCACTGTTCGTGAAGGGGTTATGAAAAAAGAAATTTTATCCGCCACCTTTAAGGGGGAATTACGGAATTTGGACGTGAAAAAGTATACTCAGGATACCGATTTCATGATTAAAGTGATTGAACGTCACATGGAAGCTTCCAAAGTGAACATTAAAAATTCTTCCATTATTGTAGCTGGCGGCTATGGAGTTGGTTCGCGCGAAAATTTCAATAAGCTTTACGAACTGGCTGAGGTTTTGGGCGCCGAAGTTGGTGCATCCCGCGCTGCAATTGATGCAGGTTATGCCGACCACAACCGCCAAATTGGACAAACCGGAGTAACCGTTCGCCCTAAATTATATATTGCCTGTGGCATTTCGGGTCAGATTCAGCACACTGCCGGTATGCAGGAATCGGCTATGGTCATCTCAATTAATACCGATCCCAACGCTCCAATCAACAAAATAGCAGACTACGTTATTACCGGAGATATTTCGGAAATCGTTCCGCGGATGATCAAATATTATAAGAAAAATTCAAAGTAAACCCCAAAAATTGTAAGGAGATGGCTAATTTTTATACTGATAATAAAGACCTTAGATTTCACCTCGCTCATCCTTTGATGAAGAAAATTGTAGCATTAAAGGAAGATGGATTTGGGGAGAAAGACAAATTCGATTATGCTCCGGTTGATTTCGAAGACGCAATGGACAGCTATGATAAAGTGCTCGAAATTGTGGGTGACATCAGTGGAAATATCATTGGACCCAATGCCGAATCAGTTGATCATGACGGCCCCACTGTGGTTGAGGGTAGGGTGAAATATGCCCGTGGAACCGAGGAAAATCTTGATGCACTCAAGCAAGCCGGATTGATGGGTATTACATTACCTCGCATGTACGAAGGACTTAATTTTCCGATTATACCTTACGTTATGGCTGCCGACATTGTGTCGAGAGCCGATGCCGGTTTCGTAAACATATGGGGTTTACAGGATTGCGCTGAAACCATTCATGAGTTTGCAGATGACGACCAGAAAAAAAGATTTTTAATCCGGGTATCACAAGGCGATACCATGGCTATGGATTTGACAGAACCTGATGCAGGATCCGATCTTCAGGCGGTGCAGTTAAAAGCAACTTTTAACGAAAAAGATTCAAAATGGTATCTGAATGGTGTTAAACGATTCATTACCAATGGTGATGGTCATATTGCCCTAGTTCTTGCCCGTTCAGAAGAAGGAACAACCGATGGCCGTGGATTGTCGATGTTTATTTACGATCGCAATAACCCCGGATTAACAGTACGGCGTATCGAAAACAAGCTGGGTATTAAGGGATCGCCTACCTGCGAACTGGTATTTAAAAACGCACCTGCTGAACTTTGCGGTACACGTCGCATGGGACTTATTAAATATGTGATGTCCTTGATGAACGGCGCCCGGTTAGGAATTGCAGCACAATCAGTTGGTATTTCCGAAGCTGCTTACCGCGAATCGTTAAGCTATGCTAAAGAGCGTAAACAGTTTGGCAAAGCAATTATCGAGTTTCCGGCAGTTTATGAAATGCTTGCTGTGATGAAAGCAAAACTTGATGCTTCACGAAGCTTATTATATGAAACAGCCCGTTTTGTCGACATTTATAAATCATTGACTCATATTTCTGCCAAAAGAAAACTTACTGACGAAGAAAAAGATGATCTGAAAACATATAATAAAATAGCTGACATTTTTACCCCGATATCCAAAGGGTTATCCAGCGAATTTTGTAACCAGCTAGCGTATGATGCTATTCAAATTCACGGTGGATCGGGCTTTATGAAGGATTATCCGGTTGAACGTCTTTATCGTGATGCACGCATCACCTCTATTTACGAAGGAACTACTCAGTTGCAAGTGGTTGCTGCTATACGCGGTGTTACAACCGGGGCTTACCTGAAACAAATACGCGAATATGAAATGCAATCGATAAAGCCTGAATTGTTCGGTTTCCGCCGCACACTCATCGGCATGACAGAAGAATATGAAAAGGCTGTAAATGTTGTTGTTGATACAAAAGATATGGAATATCTCGATTTCCATGCCCGTCGGCTTGTTGAAATGGCCGGGAATATCATTATGAACTACCTGCTTTTAATTGATACCAATCGCGATGAATCATTCAGAAAATCCACGGAAGTATTCACTAAATGGTCTCGGGCGGTGAATAAATCACATTTCGAATACATCGCCAATTTTACTTTGGACGATTTGGGTAGTTTTAAACAGCAATAACAAAAAGTTTATTCTATTTAAGCCTTTATAATCAGGGCTTCTTTTAGTTTTATAATAAAAATATGGTAGACTGATAAATATCATCTAACATTTTATCTAACTTTCCGTATACTTGAAAAAGTTTCAAAGGAGGATTAGATATGAAAAATACAATTATAAGTACAATCGCCATGTTGAAGGAGAAAGTAAAAAGCAATTTGACGGAAATCCAAAATAATCAAAAGGAAATCCGGAGCTTGCTCAAACAACCTGCATCTCCTGAAAGATCTTTGGAATTGGAAGGAAAATATGGACTGAATAAGGTGTTACTTGCAGAAAACAACGATTTTATTAATGTGCAATTAACATTGAGTAATTTTTTGGATAAGTATAATAATTCAGAGGTACTTGAAAGTGAACTTGTTACTGTCCCATTGCAGTATCGAAATGAAAATGAATGTTTCGAATTAACTGTAAATGGAAGACTTATTTTTAATCAAAGCCATCCTTTCTATAATGATGACAATTTTTATCGTAAATTGTTAAATTATTATCAGAAAGTTGAAGATTATGAGGCTTGTAGCATACTTGTGAAGACTAAATGTCAAAAATAGGGTTAATTGGTTAATTGGGTTTATGGTTAATTGGTGCGGAGGGCGATTTATTGCCCTCCGTTTTTTTATTAACAAGTATCACTTCAGTTATAGAAGCTATAACAATTGACTTACCTGTGATCCTTCATTTGCCGGTGTTAATAACTTATTTTTGTTTTTTACCAATCTCTGGGTAAAATTGTATTGATTTTAAAACATGATAATTTACTTTGCGTTTTTGAATTCCTGAAACTGACATTAAAACTTAAGGAGGTTAAAATGAAAGAACAACTGCAATTGGTAATTGAAATGATGCGAAAACATGTGATTAAAAATCTTGAATCGATTAAAGGCAATGAAACCCAAATAAAGGAAATTTTGAAAATGCCGCAATCGCAGGAAAGAGCAGCTTCGCTAAATGAATGTTATAAGATCAGTAAAAATTTACTGGCTGAGAACAATGACTTTATTAACATGCAGGTTTCTATGATGAATTTTATTAATAAATATAAAAACATTATTGAAGGCGAAACCCCAGTGAAAGTGACTACACATTCCTCTGTCATGCAAAATAATAATCTTTCACGTGATGATTATTTTCGGTTGACTATTGAAAAAGATATTTCTTTTGATAATAATCATCCATATTTCAGAGATAAGGATTTTTATAACGATGTGTTTTTCTATTTTCAGCAAGTTGAAAACTATGAAATGTGTTCTGAATTAGTAAAATATAAGTAATAAAACTGGGCTGTGATTTCTAAATACAGTCAAACGCCTGATTCATATCTTCTATTAGATCATCAATATGTTCGATTCCAACGGAAACTCTGATAAGGGATTCTGAAATTCCCGCAAGTATCTGTTCTTCTTTTGTTAACGAAGCGTGAGTCATCAATGCCGGATGTTCAATCAGCGATTCAACACCACCTAAACTTTCCGCCAAAATAAACAATTCCAGACTTCCAAGGAATTTTTTAGCTGCATCAAGGCCACCTCTTATCTCAAACGAAATCATACCTCCAAATCCTCTGGCTTGTTTTTTGGCCAATTCATATTGAGGATGATCCGTTAATCCGGGATAGAATACTTTTTGTACTTTGCAATGTTTTTGCAGGTATTCAGCCAGTTTTCTTGCATTGCGTTCATGAGCCTCCATTCGAATGGGCAGTGTTTTCAATCCCCTTAGTACAAGATACGAGTCAAAGGGCGATAATACTCCGCCTGTGGAGTTTTGAACATGTCTGATCTGGTCGGAAAGGACTTTATCATTGATCATTACTGCACCGTTGAGAACATCGCTATGACCACCAAAATATTTTGTTCCGCTATGTACAACTATATCAGCGCCTAAATCGAGTGGATTTTGAAGGTATGGGGTAAGAAATGTATTGTCTACAACAACCAGAATACCATGTTTGTGGACAATTTTAGAAATAGCGCTTATATCAGCCAATTTCATAAGCGGATTGGTGGGTGACTCCAGCCAAATTATTTTTGTGTTCGGGCGAATGCTTTTTTCAAGAATGTCCTCTTTTGTTACATCCACATAATTCGCACTTATACCGAAATTGTTAAATACGCTATTAATCAATCGCTTTGTGCCTCCATAAAGATCATCATACCCGATAATGTGGTCACCATTTTTTAGTATACTCAGTAATACAGCTGTTTCGGCGGCTTGTCCTGAGGCAAACGCAAAGGCATGGTTTGCATGTTCAAGAGCTGCTAATTGTTGTTCGAGTGCATGACGGGTAGGGTTTTGTGAGCGTATATATTCGTAGGGACCCGGCTGATCAATTTGTTTCCAATAATTGGTGCTCGACAGATGTATGGGGGTAACTACATCCTGGCTGTAAAGTGATTTTTGATTTACGGTATCGCCAAATCTAACGGCTATTGTTTCATTACGGTAATTCTTCATCTTAAAAAGGTTTTTAAATATTAAAGACAGTCTGTAAAGTAGTTTTTGCAGTATAAATTTATATTTTTTTCGAACCCTCATCCTAAATTCCCCTCCCAAAGGGGCGAGGGACTTTTGGTTCTTACAAATCCAACTCCACTCTCTGTTTGGAGAGTGGAGTTGGGGGTGAGATTATTATAGGAATTTGTATATTATCCGTGTTAAGCCATCAATATAAAATGAATTACAAACTAAACCGGGAAAATCAAGCATAAATACAATAAAAACCAATAACTTAGTTTATAACAATGCTCGAATTTGGACATTTAGTAGACAATCGTCTGAAGATTTCTCAAATTTAAAGTGAGTACGATTTAAAAAACTTCGTATGTAAACTTGTAAAGTACTGAAAATTTATATGATGCAAAATAGCAATCACTTTCGCTCTCTAATCCTTTTGCATCGTATTTATGTGTTTTTCTTGAATAATCAGTTGAGTTTTCTTTTACCCATTTTTCTTCGGCTACATTGCCCGAAGGGTTGTATTTATATTCAAAGGCAGTGTAAACCTTAATTGCAGGTCTTTCTTCAGTTATTTTAAGAATATTTCCTGTTACATCGTAGGTGTATTTTCGTATGTAAGCCAAGTTTCCAAAGTGTTGTTTAGTTTCTTCCACTTTTTTACCTGCAGGATCATAAGCGTAATTGTACTTTTGGGTAACATTATCCTGCACGTATTTTACTTCTTCAAGTATGTTCTTTTTACCATCGTAGGTACTTATTTCTTTTGACAAAATAGTGTTTGTGGGACCAATTACAGTCATTTCTATATTGTTCCCGTTATTTTTAAATATTCGTTTTTCCGTTATTGAATTGTCAGTAGTATATTTTATTTCTATTAATTTGTTATTGGTATCATAGGAAAAGGAATTGGCAAAATTACTCACACCATCAAACCCTGTTTCAGAAATTTTGTTTCCTTTAGCATCATAAATAATCGTTTGCTTGTAGGTTAATGTTTCCTTATTTCCCTTAAATCGCGAATAAGAAGTTTTGTTGTTATGGCTGTCGTAAGTATAGGTTAGCACAGATGTTACTTTCCCATCAGCTTTGTAGTTAATTACTTCTATAATATTTCCATTTTTATCAAAAGTTGTGGAAGCGCTCATATACCCTTTAGCGCTAGGTTTTTCATTTACATAGTCATACGACCATTGCACTTGTTTTTTAACTTTGTTTTTGGCAATTCTTGCCCGGTCTTTTGATTCAAAATTAGCTTGTCCAAATAATTGAACTGTTTGTCCGAATAAAAGCGCTAAAAGTAACAGTCTACTCATTCTACTGCAAATTTGTTTATAAGAATATTGATCATCGATTAAATCAGTTGAACAAATGTAATAAGAATATTTGTATTGTGATAGAATTTTAGGTTTTAGAACAGACATAACCAGATAGTGTGTTTTTCTATCGAAATAATTTAAAATTTCGAAAGCCTGTAGTGATGTGAAATAAATGATAATTAATTTGTTTTTTCGTTGCCATGAGACTAAATTTGCAAGTCACATTTGGAGGTACATTGTTAAATTATTGTTATATTGTGAATTTAGACTTTACGATGCATTACCCATCTTTCGAAATGGAACAACTTTCTTTTAAAGAAATAGAAATGTCAAATAGTAGCCAAAACGGCAGAAAGGTTAGTTTAGCATGACGGAGCTGGCATTGCATATCATGGATATCATGCAAAATTCAATTTTGGCCAATGCAAATCGCATAGAGTTGCGTATCTACGAAAATCATTCTGAAGATATGCTCTTAATTGAAATTATTGATAATGGCTATGGAATGGATTCAACTACTGTAAATATGGCTATCGATCCTTATTTTACGACAACAACAGCAGGTAAAGTGGGTATGGGCGTGCCATTATTTAAGCAGACAGCTGAGCAATGCGGTGGGTCTTTTCATATTGAATCCGAACCCGGAGTCGGAACAAGGCTGGTTGTTACGATGAAGCAAAGTCATATTGACAGGCAGCCAATGGGCGATATAGCCGGAGTTATGTCGTTGATAGTTGCAGCAAACCCCGACATAGACTTTGTTTACAAACATACCACCGAAGAAGGAGAATTTGTGTTTGACACCAAAAATATAAAACGGATACTCGAAGATATTTCTATAACCGATCCAAAGGTTTTAAGGTTTATCCGTGAAATGATTCAGGAAAATCTAACTGAAATAAACAATAATCAATAGTCGGAAAATTTATTTTCAAGGGTACATCTTTTTACACAACACTTCGGTAAATTTTCAGCAATATATTTAAAATGAAATACTTAGATTTATATTGAAATATTTTTTTATTTCTATGTATTTCAACGTTTTACATTTTATGAAAATGCAGAAGCTGAAAAATTACTGAACTATTATTTACATTAACCTTCAAAAAGTTACTGATAAACAGCAACCAACTTCTATTCTTCCGTCATAAACGGATACCTATACTCTGTAGGAGTAATAAATGTTTCTTTTATAACACGTGTTGACACCCAGCGCATAAGGTTCTGAGAAGATCCGGCTTTGTCATTGGTTCCCGACCCGCGAGCCCCTCCAAATGGTTGTTGTCCAACAACTGCCCCGGTAGGTTTATCGTTGATGTAAAAATTTCCGGCAGCATTTACCAGCTTTTTTGTTGCCAACTCAATAGCAGACCTGTCGGTAGCTAAAACACATCCCGTTAAGGCATAAATAGAAGTTTTGTCAACCAGTTCGAGCGTTTCTTCAAATTTATTTTCATCATAAACATAAACGGTAAGAACTGGGCCAAAAAGTTCTTCATGCATAGTTTTGTAGTGCGGGTTGGAAGTCACAATCACTGTTGGCTCAATAAAGTACCCTTTACTTTTATCACATTTACCACCAGCAATAATTTCGGCATCTGCATCTTTTTTTGCTTGTTCAATATAGCCGGATAACTTGTCGAAGGAAACCTCGTCGATAACAGCATTGATGAAATTGGTAAAATCTTCGGGTGAGCCCATTTTAAGAGTCGCCATATCTTTTAATAACAATTCACGAATCATAGGCCATAAATTCGATGGAACATAAGCCCGCGAAAGCGCTGAACATTTCTGTCCCTGAAATTCGAATGCACCCCGAAGCATGGCGGTTGCGACTTGCGCCGGAACTGCCGATCGGTGAACGACAGCAAAATCTTTTCCTCCGGTTTCGCCAACGATACGGGGATATGATTTATAGATATGAATATTGTTTCCGATGGATTTCCAGATGTTCTGAAATACCTCCGTTGAACCTGTATAGTGAATACCTGCAAATTCGGGATGACTGAAAATTACCTTTCCGGCAGCTTGTCCCGGAACAAATACCAGGTTGATGACCCCATCAGGAAGTCCGGCTTCGCGAAGCAAATCCATAATTACCGAGGCCGAGTAAATTTGGGTATTCGAAGGTTTCCAAACAACCGTATTGCCCATTAAAGCTGGCGCGGTAGGCAAGTTTCCGGCAATGGAGGTGAAATTAAACGGTGTAAGTGCAAATACAAATCCTTCGAGAGGGCGCTGTTCCATTCTGTTCCATGCACCAGACAGAGATTTAGGTTGTTGAGTATAAATCTCGGCCATAAACTGAACGTTATACCGGAAGAAATCAATTAGCTCGCATGCGGCGTCAATCTCGGCCTGAAAAGCATTTTTCGACTGACACAACATGGTAGCCGCATTTATCTTTGCTCTATATGGACCAGCCAGCAGATTGGCCGCTTTTAAGAAAATAGCCGCACGGCTTTCCCAATTAAGATTTGCCCAATCATTTTTAGCATTAAGAGCAGCCTCAATGGCCATTTTTACATGACTTTCGTCACCTTTGTGATAGCTACCAAGGACGTGTTTAATATCGTGTGGAGGATGTATTTCCACAAGGTTTCCGGTACGAATTTCGTTACCACCGATAAACATAGGGATATTCACCACTTTTGAGCGGGCTTCGGCAATAGCTTTTTTGAGTGTTTCTCGCTCAGCACTTCCCGGAAGATAATCTAATATAGGTTCGTTTACGGCAATAGGGGTAGTGAAATTACTGTGCATCATGGTTTTTAAACTTTCAGTTTATAGAAAGTAAAAATAATGAATCACTCTTAAGGCTTCAATGATAATTGTTTGGTTTTTAAAAGATAATTTAATGATATTTGTCAGAAACATTAACCTGAATAATTCACTAATCCCTATAATGACCTCACCCCCAACCCCTATCCAAACAGAGAGGGGAGCTGGATTTGTACGAGCGAAAAATCCCTCGCCCGTTTGGGAGAGGGATTTCGGGTGAGGGTCATTAAAGTTAATGAATTAAACAGGTTAAAGTCCGGATTGCCAGGCAATAAAATTATTGTAACACAAAGACGCAAAGCGTTAATGTTATGAAATCTTTCTTCGTGACGTTGTGTCTTATTGTTCATACCAGTAATCAGTAAATTTTTTAAATCCCCAGATTCACCTCAACGCCAGCTTTAACCCATCGTCCGGGCTGTGCAATATTGCCCAGGTCGATATAATCTGAATTAAAGATATTGGTGGCTTCGGCAAATATTTTCAGCACTTTGGCTTGGTAAAAAATACGCCCGTCGAGCAGCCAGAATGGTTTAAAAAAGGCATCGGTGGTGGTTTTAGCTTCTAAATCATATTTACCATATGTACCGTTACGTTCCTGATAAGTTAACTGCCATGTAGCCCCAAAGTTTTTATATATTCGATGGTTAATTCCCAGCGCAATTTTATGGCGAAGATTATCAAGTGCATAATTTGAGCGGGCACTATCGGAGTTTTTACTAAGTATCGCATATGAATATGATAACAAAACCTGTTCTATGAAAAACTCCTTGCCTGCAATTTCCTGTGGACGAAGTCGGGCAGATATTTCAAGGCCATCCGTATTCAGCTTTGTGTAGTTTACGGTATGCCATTTTTCGACGTCAGTCAACCAAATCCAGTCGATAATATTAATTCCCCAACGGTGGAAATACGAAAGGTTACCCGCTAAACCTTTATTTTCATATTTTAGTCCGGTTTCTATTGTCCATGCTTGTTCGGGTTTTAAATCGGAGTTACCAATATTTTGAGGCCCTTTATAATAAAGATCGGTAAACGATGGTAGCCGAAGCGAACGATTCAGTGAGGTATACACTTTTACCTGCGAATTAAGGCGATAACTCATGTCAATGCCGGGATAAAACTTTAATCCGCTCAGCTTAGTGTTTAGGTTTGCCATTACACCAAAGGAGGAAGCAAATTTATTTATCATGAGATTGTGTTCGAGGTAAGCGCTGATGTTATCCCGACTATCGGTAAATTTATAATGCGAAGTATCGCCGGGCACTTCTTTCCAAGGATTCAATGGCGTGCCAAGACTTGAACTATAAATAATTTCCTTTCGATAATCGAAGCCTAACGAAGTTTTTCCTAATTCGGTTGCAATGGAAGTGTTTAAGCCACCTCCATACACATCGGTGAAATGGAAATTCTGGTAATAGGCTGGATTATCGCGAATAAAGACATAATGATCGAAATTTCTGCGCCAGTAAACAAAAGGCTTCACTTTAATTGCGGAACCTGTTTCTCCATCAATGCTTGCAAACCAGGTGTTGGTATTGTCAAATTGATTAGCCGATTTGGGCGAGTAAAAATTATTTGCTCCAAACGATTTTTTTGTATACCCGAATTGGGCTCCAATATTGCTGTTGCTATTTATCTGTGCTTTGCCCCGATAATAGACATTGGTAAAATCGTAATCGGTATTGCGAATGTATCCGTCGGATTTACTTTTAGATATGGAAATAAAACTGGTAAATTGATTGGAATGAAGGTTAGCAGTTAAAGATCCCCGGTATAATCCATAGTCGCCGCTGGTAAGGGAAGCTTTTATATGGTTTCGTATATCCTGCCCGGTAATAAAATTTACTGCTCCGCTAAAAGCATTGGTACCGTAAACACGAGATGCAGGGCCTTTTAAGACTTCAATGCGATCAATGCTTTCGATATCAAAGGGAAGAGTGAGATTGTAATGTCCCGTTTGGGGGTCGGTAAGGTTAATTCCGTTGAGAAGGATAAGGGTTTGATCGAATGATCCGCCCTGAATGGAGATGTCGGCCTGTGCACCATTAGCACCCCGCTGACGAATATCTACTTGCGGAACATAACGCAGCAGATCGTTAACACTGGTGACGGGAGCTCGATCAATCTCGGTTTTGGTAATTACCGTAACAATACGCGATACTTGCGAAAGCACAACTGGAGCCCTCTGTCCGCTGACCTCCACCTCGTCAATATCACCTTTCAAAATAATTGCTGTGGAGTCCGATTGCGCTTTGGATTCCTGTGTTGGATTTACAATGGTATATGCCACACTGAGTACACCAATTTTTACTACTAACTTTAAGCTGTTAAATACTGCATACGATTTACGTGTCCATTGTCGGAACGCCACCGTGTGTCGGTTCGATAAACATTGTTTTTTCATATAAAATTATTTGAATTAATAAAGCTGCAAAAGTAAACAAATGGATTGTATGAAAGGTTGAATTTTTGTCCAATTTAAAGTGCTGATAAATAATAGTTGTATTATATCATTTTATTTACTGAATTAACCGATATCTCATAATAAATGCAGTTGTTAGTTTCAAGCCTTATGCCAGAAATAACCAACTGCATTTATAAGTTAACCAATAATGATATTACAAATCGCTTTTTTCAGAATGTTGAAGAGAGCTAACGTTCTGAAGGCTTACTTTTAATTTATCAGGTTTTATTCTTAAAAAAAGATTAATTCCCAAAGGTTCTTTATCAACCTCAATTATGTGCCTGTGAATCCCTGCTTTAACCGCCAACTGCCTTAATTGCTGGCTAGTCCGGTGTATAAGATACCATTGGCAAATTATTTCCATTACCTTTCTTGTTGGGTTTAACGGGGAAAAATTTCCGATAATCATTTCCCCATCTTTTTTCAGGTTATTTTTATATCTGTTCAATAAGCCTGTAAATATACGGTCATTTAAATAATCGAACAAGCCGGCGCTCCATATCAAATCATATTTTTTATCGGGTGCAAAACGAAGCACATTCATTCGAACAAAATTGATTTTGCTCAGAAATTTCTTGTTTTTATCAGATGCATAATCAATTGCACGCTGGTCAATATCCAATAAATCGAATGTTACGTCTGCATCCGGTTTTTTACATAAAAATTCGTGTACATCGGTAGCAGGACCACTCCCGAGAATTAATACCTGGAGAGCCCCTGATTTTCTGAAACAAAGTTGTTGCATGGTTTTTACAAAATATGTTTTTCTGTTTCTTACCGCACTTGCAGCTTCAAGTGAATGATAATATTTATCCCATTTATAGTACCTTACATCCTCGGATATATATTTTTTGTATATCTTTTCAATTAACAAATAGTCACCGGCGTATCCAAATGGTTTTACAAATCCATGACCCAATAATGTACTTTGATCCAGCATAGGTGTAGCTAAATCTCTGAAAAGTTGTTCGTCCTCCTCATTTTTGATGCTTTCAACTAATTTATTGATAATAGGATATTCACTTTCGTCAGGTCCCATTTTTTCAATAATAGTCATCAAATCAAACAGCTTTTTGTTCATCGTTAATCTTTCCATAATGTTTTTGTTTTAAAATTTATTTATAAATATAATATACTAAAGTTATTATTCAATTGTCATTCAATATCTTAATAATTTTATTGTTTAATTT
>JANXXY010000009.1 GCA_025350365.1 Bacteroidales bacterium
CATGGGCGATGTGATGAGTGACCTGCAAACCCGTAGGGCAGTTGTTCAGGGCATGAGCAGTGAAAGAGGTTTCGAAAAAATCACAGCAAAAGTTCCGTTGGCCGAGATGAATAAATATTCCACCTCGTTAAGTTCTTTAACACAGGGTCGTGCAATATATAACATGAAATTTTTGGAATATGCGCAGGTTCCCGGCGAAATACAGAATGAATTGCTCAAAGCTTATGATTTAGAGCAAAAAGAAGATTAATACTTATTTAAAGCCTCATGCAAAAAACGGCTGCTCATTTTGAGTGGCTGTTTTCTTTTTAATGACATATCGCAGCATTTTTTCCCAAAAGAATTGCTTATTTCACAACCTTTCAAATGCATATCTTATTTATAAATCTGAAGTAATAATTTTATATGAGTAAACTAATCAGACTTTCAGCACTTTTGCTAGTGATTTTGTGCCTGTCAACAGGCAAGTCCGGCGCGCAAGTTAAGAGCACTTTGGATACCGTGCAGTCAGGATTGTATGATATGGGAAAGATGTGGACATTCGACTTTCCTCCCATTGATTATTTTAAAAGCACTTACAACTTTTCTCCGGATCAAAAATGGTTTGATGAAGCCCGCCTGTCAGCCCTGCGTTTCGGAAACGGTTGCTCAGCTTCATTTGTTTCATCCAATGGTTTGGTAATGACCAATCATCACTGCGCCCGGGCCTCGGGAACAAGTGTACAAAAACCGGGTGAAAATTTTAACGAAAACGGATTTTATGCTGTAAAATCAGAAGATGAACGATTGATAAACGGGTTATTTGTTGATCAATTAATAAAAATGGATGACATTACCGATCGTGTTATTGCTGCTATGGCAAAAGCCGAAAATGCAACGGGCAAAGTATCAATTCGTTTCAAAGAATTTGAAAACATCATTCAGGAATATAAGGGAAAAACTGATTGGAAAGACCTTGAAATTCAACCGGTGACATTCTATAATGGCGGTAAATATGCCTTGTACGGGTTCAAAAGATATAAGGATGTTCGTTTGGTTTTTATGCCTGAAATGCACCTCGGCTTTTTCGGCGGCGATTATGATAACTTTACTTATCCACGCTACGACTTGGATTGCAGCTTTTTTCGTGTTTACGACGAAAATGGAAAACCCATGAAAACACCTCATTATTTTAAATTTAACCAAAAAGAGGTGTCAGAAGGCGAACCTGTTTTCATCATTGGTAACCCCGGCAGCACACGTCGTTTATCTACCATTTCTGACCTGGAATTCAATCGTGATGTGGTGTTTCCAATGCAGCTGAATCTATTCCGCAACCGTTCGAAGTTGTTACAGGAATATAATAAAACAGCAAAAAATGACAGTATTATCAATGTTATTTTCGGACTTGAAAATTCATTCAAAGCTCGCCGCGGAGAATTAACCGGATTAGAAGATCCCTACCTGATGGCCAGAAAAGCGGCATTTGAAAAAAATTTCAAATCTGATGTGTTGAAGAAACCAGATTTAGCAAGCCAGGTAGTTATTTGGGATAATATTGCTAAAGATAATCAGGAGGCAAAAAGTCTATATTCTGAAACCTCCACATTCTCAGCTAATCCGAGGTTAGCTGGCGATTTGATAGCTTTTGCCAATGCACTTGTTTCATATTCAATTACGTTAAAAACCGATGTTGCTCAGGCTGATTTAGTAAAAAAACAGTTTTCACGATTTAAACCGGTAAAAGTTGCAGAAATTGAAGAAGGATACATGGCTACCTATTTTAAGGAAGCATCGGCTTTGCTTGGAAAGAATGATCCTTTTATCGTTAAGGCATTAAATGGGCAAACTCCAAAAGAAGCAGCTGCACGACTTTTGAAATCGACACGTTTAAACGATCCTAAAGTTCGTGCTGATTTACTTATCAAGGATACTTCATTCATCAATAATTTTAGCGATCCTCTTTTGGATTTGGCCCGTATTGCTATGCCACGCGGGGTTGTTTCCTCGGCAAAATACAGAGCAATTCAGGACAGGCTTTCGGCATACCGCAGCCAACTAGGCCGAATACTATTTGATATTTACGGAACTGCAATACCCCCCGATGCAACCTTTAGTTTACGCATCAGCGATGGTATAATAAAAGGATATGAATACAACGGAACTATGGCACCCTCAAAAACTACCTTTTACGGCCTTTACGACCGATATTATTCATTTAACAAGCAATATCCATGGTATTTGCCAAAAAAATGGCAAAATCCACCTGCAGAATTATTGCCAATACCATTGGATTTTGTAACAACTAACGACATTATTGGAGGAAACTCCGGAAGTCCCATGATCAATAAAAATCTTGAAGTGATCGGTTTGGTTTTCGATGGAAATATGGAAAGCTTGCCGGGAGGTTTTATCTTTATCCCCGACGCTAACCGCTCGGTGGGTGTTACTTCAGTGGGTATGCTTGGAGCTTTAGAATATATCTACAAAGCCAAACGACTTCGTAATGAATTGTTGGGGAAGTAAAATTAACGGTATGAGGAATAAGTTATAACAGTCCTCATATAAATTGATTTACAGTAGTAACCGAGAAATAATTTGACTTTGAGATTTCTCACTTCGTTCGAAATGACAATCAGCTATTTATGGTTAGTCGG
>JANXXY010000420.1 GCA_025350365.1 Bacteroidales bacterium
GTTATGACTTAAATCAACATTGTAAAATTTCATCTGATTTTTTAGTCACAAGTGGAGGGGCATTTACACTTTTTAAAAATGTATCGGGAAGCACTAAATGGCTATATGGCAATCCGTTGTATTACAACAATGCCCCTCTTAGTACCTCTGGTAATAGTTCCGGTAAAGGGTCCGGAAGTGGATCTTACAGCGGCTCAGGTAATGGATCAGGAAGTAGTTCCATACTAAAATATTGGACCACTCAAATAGTGCAAAATAATTACCGGCTTGCACCATATAACCGGCTTGATATAAGTATTAGCTACAGAAAGTTATGGAATTTGCCTGATAGAGTTATTGAGTCAGAATGGGTATTTTCTGTGTATAATGTTTATGCCCGGGCCAATACATTTTTTGCTTACTGTTCAATAGATCCGGTTACTAAACAGCCAATAGCCGTTGAGGTATCGTTTGTTCCAATTAAACCTAGCATCTCCTATAATCTGAAATTCTAAAAAATCACAAAAACGGATAATCTCATAATTTTAATTGATAATTAGGTAAATGGATACAGATATGTTACAAGAAGTAAAAGTGGAAAAATCCTGAAACTTGACTCTTGGTTCTTTTATCATATATCGTAACTTTGATAGCTATAAGGCGAAGAAATTGATAACCCTTGGATTTTTCGAAAACATCACACATTCATCTCATGACTCACGAAGATTTTAAAGTAAAAGTACTTGGAAAAGGAACGATAAAGTCACCGTTAAAGCCATCTTTGCATCCCAATGGGTTGTCGTTTGGATTTATAGAAAACAACGACAGGGTACTATTGGATGCCTCACTGGAGCATTTTAAGCAATGTCAGGAAACCGGAGAGACTCCTATTTCTTTTGAAAAGGCAGGACCCTACAAACATCTTTACTTCGACCCCGACAAAACCAAAGTTGCCATAGTTACCTGCGGTGGATTATGCCCGGGTTTAAATAATGTGATTCGTAGTGTAGTAAACCAGCTATATTACCGCTATAATGTAAACCGGATAATTGGGATACAATATGGGTTTGAAGGGTTTATCACCAAATATAATCACCCTGTAATCGAACTTACCCCGCAAAGCGTTGAAAACATTCACCTTTCAGGAGGAACTATCCTTGGGTCGTCTCGTGGAAACCAGGATGTTAGCGAGATTGTCGACAGGCTCATCGAACTGAATGTAAATATTTTGTTTTGTATTGGAGGTGATGGAACCTTACGTGGGGCGCATGCCATCCACGAAGAAATAGCACGCCGTAACCTAAGAATTTCGGTATCCGGCATACCCAAAACTATTGATAATGACATCAATCTTATTGATAAATCGTTTGGTTTCGAAACAGCATTTACCATTGCGAACGACATTATTCGCTGCGCACATAATGAAGCAATTGGCGCTTTCAACGGAATCGCAGTATTAAAGCTGATGGGTCGTGATTCCGGATTTATTGCCGCTTACGCAGCGCTTTCCATTCAGGAAGTAAATTTTGTACTTGTTCCAGAAATGATATTCGATTTATATGGGCCGAAAGGCTTTTTGCAAGTTTTGCGGCATCGTCTGGAAAACCGCCATCATGCGCTTATAGTAGTGGCCGAAGGAGCCGGACAACACTTTTTCGATGGCGATACCGTGGAAAAGGATGCATCGGGAAACATAAAAAATAAGGACATAGGCTTGTACTTGAAGGACAAAATATCGGAGGAATTCCGAGCAAAGAATTTTCCGTTTACACTCAAGTACATCGATCCTAGTTATATTATTCGCAGTGCTCCCGCGAATGCTAACGACAGCAAATTTTGCAGCCTTCTTTCCCAAAATGCAGTTCACGCAGCCATGGCAGGTAAAACTGATTTTGTTATCGGACACTGGAACAACCTGTTTACTCTTTTGCCCATTCCTATTACTGTCTCAAAACGGAATAAAATTGATGTGGAAGGTGAGTTGTGGTGGAATGTTCTCGAAACGACAGGTCAGCCTGTATCGATGAAAAATTAAACACATTTTTGACAGATTATGACCGAACACTAAGATACAAAGACTATAAGGCAAAATTTTCACGATGCATCCGATGCCAAAAAATTGTATATTTGTTAAAAATATGATAATATGACCGACTTTGTAGAGAAATATATAAATCCTTTTACTGATTATGGTTTCAAAAAACTTTTTGGTGAAGAGTTAAATAAAGATTTGTTGTTAGATTTCTTAAACGAACTGCTTAAAGAGGAACAAGGTCAGATAAAGGATTTAACATACTTAAAAACGGAGAATCTTGGTGCAGCAGAGAATGATCGAAAGGCCATTTTTGACTTGTATTGTGAGAATGAAAAAGGTGAAAAATTCATTGTTGAATTACAAAAAACAAAACAAAACTTTTTTAAAGACCGGACAGTATATTATTCAACTTTTCCAATTCGTGAGCAAGCGAAACGAGATGATTGGAATTATGAACTAAAAGCTGTTTATACCATTGCAATTCTTGATTTTGTGTTTGATTCAGATACAAACGATGTTATT
The DNA here is from genome assembly GCA_025350365.1 of Bacteroidales bacterium. Taxonomy (GTDB): domain Bacteria; phylum Bacteroidota; class Bacteroidia; order Bacteroidales; family JAAUTT01; genus JAAUTT01. The sequence continues at coordinate 2,537 of JANXXY010000420.1, forward strand.
AAATTTAGGTATGACGTTAAATTAAAAGATATTGATACGAATAAGGTATTCAATGATAAATTGACGTTCATATATCTGGAAATGCCAAAGTTTAATAAATCAGTAGACGAACTTGAAACACGATTTGATAAGTGGCTCTATGTTTTAAGGAATTTAAACAAACTTGAAAGGATTCCGGATAAACTGAGAGAGCGTATTTTTGACAAATTATTTGAAACCGCTGAGATAGCTAAGTTTACTCAGGAACAAGTTCGTTCTTATGAGGATAGTTTAAAATATTACCGTGATTTAAAAAACTCATTAGATACAGCAAGGGACGAAGGGACGATTGAAGGAAAGATAGAAGTTGCAAAAAACTTATTGTCTAGCGGGGTTTCAATTGATTTGATAATTAATTCAACCGGATTATCGGAAGACCAAATCAAAAAATTAAAATAAATTCATCATTAAATCCTGAACCAAACAGAAGTAAAAACAAGGAAATAATACATTGTGAATCATAAATGAACAAATAGGAAAATCAGATTGTTTCTTCTTAAATAAAAATACTGATTTGTGAAAATAATCCTTCCTAATCAAAAAATAAAAGCCTGGATAAAAAAATTTGGTATCGCATGGCTTATCTTTTTATTTTTAAAAGGATTGGTATGGCTATTCGTTGTATATTTTTTGGTGAAATAACAACGATTATATTTCTGAAATCAAATCTTCTATCATATGTATCTGTATCCCTTTATTTTGCACAGCCACTCAATACTGCGCTGGGTGGCTTTATTGTTCCTGATAATAGCCATTGTTAACAGTCTCCTTGGGGTTATTAGGAAAACTTCATTTACCGGAACTGATTTGAAAATGTCACTTTGGGCTATGGTAACATTTCACTTGCAGGTATTGCTGGGAATTGTTCTCTATTTTATTAGTCCTAAAGTACAATTTACCGCCGGAATGATGAAATCAGACTTGCTCCGTTTTTATACGATGGAACACGTTTCACTCATGCTTATCTCCATTGTTCTTATTACTTTAGGTTACTTACGGGCAAAGAAGAAGATAGAGAAGGGTCATAAACAAATTTTTGTATTTTATGTAATTGCTTTCTTGTTGGTTCTTGTAGCAATTCCATGGCCATTTCGTGAAATATTTGGTACAAATTGGATTTATTAGATTGTGCATATATTCAATAGTTCGGTAATTTCTCAACTTTGGCATTTTTATAAAATGTAATACGTTGAAATACATAGAAATAGATAAATATTTCAATATATATCTAAGTATTTCATTTTAAGAATATTGCTGAAAATTTACCGAAGCGTTGTATATTGTTATAGGTTTTAATCGGTAACGCAATTGATTCAAAAATCCAAAAACATTTGCGGATCATTTCAATAACAGTTTACTTTAATATCTCAACAAAAAATATTCATATCATGAACCGTCGCATATTTATAAAAAATTCAGGTATGGCGACCGCTGCTATTGGATTAGCAGGGAGTCAGGCATGGGGAGTTCAAAATCCCAAGCATGTAAGGAATATACTTCCGCGCTGGAGGGGGTTCAATATACTTGATTATTTTGGAGCCAATGCGAACCCAAATAATTTGTCGAGCAAATCAACTGAAGATGATTTTCGATGGATGGCCGATTGGGGATTTAATTTTGTAAGACTACCGATGGCCTATCCCCGATATATCAAATTTAACAGAACAGCAAATCTTAACCCTCCGGATGTTTATAATATAGATGAAAAAATAGCGGATCAGATAGAGTCGCTTATAACTATGGCTCAAAAGCACGGATTGCATGTTAGCCTTAATTTGCATCGAGCTCCCGGTTATTGCATCAATGCCGGATTTCATGAACCATACAATTTATGGAAAGATGAGGACGCCCGCAAGGCATTTTACTACCATTGGGGTTATTGGGCAAAGAGGTTTAAAAATGTTTCTTCTGATAAAATAAGTTTTGACCTTTTAAACGAACCTGCACTTAGAGAGGACATGAACGATCAATATTCTAAAAGTAGTGCAGTTCCGGGAATATTGTATCGCGAAGTAGTGTTGGGAGCAGCGGCGGCAATTCGAAGTGCTAATCCCAACCACCTGATTATTGCCGATGGAAATAATGTAGGCAACTCTGTTATTCCTGAAATAGAAGATTTAAGAATTGCCCAAAGTTGCAGGGGTTATTTTCCGCATTATATTTCGCATTACCAAGCTCCGTGGGTATTTAAAGATCCGTCATTAGCTCCTCCTCCTGTATGGCCTGGCGTTATTGACGGGAAAACATTTGGAAGAGCACAATTGGAAGAATATTATAAACCCTGGATTGAACTATCCAAAAGAGGTGTTGGGGTGCATTGCGGTGAATGCGGTTGTTGGAGCAAAACTCCTCATCAAGTATTTCTTGCTTGGTTTGGCGACGTTATCGATATCCTTACTCACAATGACATTGGATATGGATTGTGGAATTTCAGAGGCGATTTTGGCATCCTTGATTCTGGCAGAAGCGATGTAGATTACAAAGATTGGTATGGGCACAAACTAGACAGTAAATTACTCGATTTACTTAAAAAATATTAAAGTTATAGTATAAACTATACAACACTTCATTAAAATTAAAAATTTGAAAATTTGAAAATGATTGGCTAATAACTAGTTACGATTAATTTCATTTTTTAAATTTGCACTCATTATTAGTACCTTAAAAAATATACCGAAGTATTAAACTTTAATGACCCTCACCCTAAATCCCTCTCCTAAACGGGCGATGGACTTTAGCCTCGTTCAAATCTAGCTCCCCTCTCTTTGTGGATATGGGCTGTGAGTGAGCTCATTATAGG
>JANXXY010000441.1 GCA_025350365.1 Bacteroidales bacterium
CGGTTTTATAATAAAATACGAGTTTAAGGAACATTGTGTTCCACAATGGGATAAAAAAACTAAAGAGGTTAGTTTTCTAATCTATGGACTTGTTTGTTTTTACTGAAATAACTCCACTTTTTTATTTTTTTGATTGATCGCTTTTTTATATTCATGATCTTTTGTTAAAAAAAATGCCGTTTGAATTTGTTTGGCGGTGCAAATAGACCTCTCTGATAAAATATTTTGATCATTTATCATAAGTTAAAAAAGTTACATATTTGTATAGTTAAATATGAATACAATGATGATGATTTTAGGCTGTTGTCGATCCTTATTCTCAAAAACTGTACAATCAAAGTCATAATAGTTCATACGTCATCTTCCTAAAAAATTAATCAAAACCCCCGTGAAATCTTCTAATAAGGATGGTTTTGCAATAAAGTCATCGAACCCGGCTTTAAAACAGGCCACAACTTCGTGCTTGAATACACTTGCAGAATAGGCGATAGTTGGTACACCAGAAAACTTCGTTTTAATTTTGTGCGTCTGTTCAAGCCCATCCGTAGCTCACGAAGACTTATATCAATAATAATTAAGTCTATATTTCTTTCAACGTCCACCGCCTCGGAATAAGTAGTATGGATGAACTTTGCATTTGTTTCACAATAGTATACCGTGATCAGATAGGCCGCCAATGGGTCGTTCATCACAATAAGGATGGTTTTTTCTTTCCAGTTTAACTGCTCTTTACATTGACGATAGCAGGTTTGGTTATCTAAAAATCTGGTAATCATTATTTTAAAATTTATTTACTTGCCCCCAAATCTTGAAATCGAATTCAACACCATTACCCGTCCCAAGAGTTATAGCCTTTCGTTATCGTAAAACACTTTGAAGCTTGGTCTTTGTAATAAAAGAATACAGAAAGCCGTACACGAGGTTTTTATCCTCCGGTTCAAGCCTGTTAATGTCATTAAGACGGTTCAGGGTTGCTTTGTCAATACCCTGTTCGGTACTCCCTGTAAGGTAATCCAATGAGACCTCAAACACATCTGCCAACCTTTTGAAAATATCATTTGAAGGGTTTGCTTCAATGCGTTCATACCGATCTGCAATCTCACGGGATATATATGCCCGTTTTGCGAGTTCATTTTGCGACCAGCCTTTTTGTTTTCTAAGTTCGTCTATTCTGCGACCTAAGATCCTATTAATTACCTTTTGGGTCTAAATAATGTAAATTTAGTCAATAATAGTTTACAATAAAAAAAATTTATTTCTTGTTTGTTTGAGAATTTAAGTTTACTATTTCGCCCAATAGTTGACATTAAATTTTGCAAAATAATACTTTCCACTAGGTTCATTAATTTCACCCGACTAAATTTGATATTGTTTATGATGTCAATTTCAGTGTTCACGCCAGTAAAATTTTGCATTAAGTCATTAAATAACCGCATAACAAATAGTTATACGCAATTTATTTGCAATATCCAACATATTCAAATCAATAACTTTTTTATTCATCCTTTATTGAATATTTCAAAAAACTAATTACTTTTGCAAGTCTTAAAAAGAGTGTGAACTTACAAATCATTGATAAGATGTATTTAACAACAGAAAAGAAGCAAGAACTTTTTACACAGTACGGTAAAGAAGCAACAAACACTGGTTCGCCGGAGTCGCAGGTTGCATTATATTCATTCCGGATTAATCATTTAACTGAGCATTTACGGAGTAACAGAAAAGATTTCAGTACCCAGTTGGCACTTTTAAAATTGGTTGGTAAACGCCGCAGAATGCTTGATTATTTGAAGGATATTGATATTGAAAGATATCGTGAGATTATCAAATCATTGAATCTACGTAAATAACGAGTCGTACACCTCATTGAAAAGGCAATTTTTTTGAATTGCCTTTTTTTCTTATTTATATGTCCATAAATATTCATTTAATATCATTAGATAAAAATGTTTAAGGTTTTTGAAAAAGCTATTGATTTAGGCGATGGTAGAACGATAACTCTTGAAACTGGTAAACTTGCAAAACAAGCCGATGGGTCGGTTGTGCTTAAATTTGGAAGAACAATGTTGTTGGCAACTGTTGTTACAGCTAAAGAAGCAAAAACAGATGTTGATTTCATGCCGTTATCGGTCGAATACAAAGAAAAATATGCTGCTTTAGGCAAATTTCCCGGTGGTTTTATGAAACGCGAATCAAAAGCATCGGATTACGAAGTGTTGGTTTCCCGTTTGGTGGATCGTGCGTTACGCCCACTTTTTCCTGATGATTATCATGCTGAGACATTTGTAAATATTACCCTTATTTCTGCTGATAAACATATTATGCCTGATGCATTGGCCGGTTTAGCCGCTTCTGCTGCATTGGCGGTTTCGGATATTCCATTCCATGGCCCTATTTCCGAAGTTAGGGTAGCCCGTATTGATGGTAAATTTGTGATCAATCCTACCTTTTCTGAGCTGGAGAAGTCGGATATAGACATGATGGTTGCTGCTACATACGAGAATATAATGATGGTAGAGGGTGAGATGAAAGAAGTTTCGGAAGCAGAAATGCTCGAAGCTTTAAAAGTGGCTCACACTGAAATTAAGAAACATTGCAAAGCGCAGATGGAACTGATGGAAATGGTTGGAAAAACCACCAAACGTACATACTGTCATGAAGTAAATGATGAAGATCTTAGAACGGCTATCAAAAAAGCCACATATGATAAAGTTTATACTGTTGCTAAATCGCAACAAGGTAAACATGAGCGTTCAGACGCTTTCGAAGCTATTAAAACTGAATTTTTAACATCCCTTCCCGAGGCAGACCGAGAAGTTAAAAAACCATTGGTTATTCGTTATTACCATGATGTTGAAAAGGAGGCTATGCGAAATATGATCCTTAACGAAGGGATCAGGCTGGACGGTCGTAGTACAACTCAAATAAGGCCTATAGCCTGCGAAATTGATTATTTGCCTGCGGCTCATGGTTCAGCTGTGTTTACGCGTGGCGAAACCCAATCACTTACCACTGTTACATTAGGTACAAAACTCGATGCCAAACAGGTTGACGATGTATTGTATCGTGGAACTGAAAAACTCGTGCTACATTATAATTTTCCTCCCTTTTCTACAGGAGATGCAAAAGCCTCGCGTGGTCTCAGCCGTCGCGAAATTGGGCATGGAAACTTAGCGTTACGTGCTTTAAAATATGTTGTACCCGGAGCTCCCGAAAATCCATATGCAATTCGTATTGTTTCTGATATTCTCGAATC
>JANXXY010000444.1 GCA_025350365.1 Bacteroidales bacterium
TCCACCAATTAAAGAAATGTGCAATGTTAACGATGTTGTTTACCGACTGAACCAGTTGTTTTATCATGAACTTAAACAGCGTAATATACAAACTTCACTTAACCTTTCGCAGGATGCTATAATGGTGAATATCGACATCAATCAATTTGAGCAGGTGATTTCAAATATATTAAAAAATGCAATGGAAGCATTAAACAATAATGGTAAAATAGAAATCATTACTACCTTATCGCCTTCCAAATTGATTATTCGTAACAACGGGCGACCCATCGGTGCCGAAATTCAAAAGAAATTATTCTCACCCTTCTTTTCAACAAAGAAAAACGGACAAGGTGTTGGTTTAACTTTAATCCGGGAGATATTAAATAACCATAATTTCACCTTTTCGTTAGAAACTACTTCAGAAAGTCTAACCGAATTTCATATAAATTTTAAAGTTGATACAACGTAAACTTAGTTAACTTTGACGCACATCCGCACCCTCCTAGAACTCAGCCAAAAGCTGTTTCAATTTTGTTTCGGCAATCTTTGTATTGTATTCGAAGTTTATAAGACGGGTGAGTGATTGCTCATAACTATCCTGAGCCAATCTTACTTCCAGGGATGTTGTTTGTCCGTACCTTAGACGAAGCATGGATATTTCAAGGTTTTCTTTCGCAAGCACTTCATTATCCTTCTCTATTGCAAGCAATTGCTGTTGATTATCAAAATCAGTGAGTGCATTTAACACTTGCGTATTTATCTGAAATTTAATACTCTCCAGATTATATTCGGCAGAAAGAACCTGGATTTTTGCTGTTTTTATTTGCCGTGATATATTACCAGCCTGAAAAATAGGAATGGAAATAGATCCGCCGAATTGAGGACCGTAGGTACGATTCATTATAATTGTACCGGATGTATTATCACTTATCAGGAAATTATAACCCGCATTTACGTTTATTCTAGGCAAAAGCATTGAATTGTATTCTTTTACTGTCAAGCGGGCGATATCCAGTTTCTTTTGAAACGATAAAACACTGCTATTAGCTGAATACAACTTTTCAATAATTATTTTCCTGTCCGGATGATAAGTAAGAGGGATGCTATCAATCACTTCAAAAGAAGAATCAGCTCCTCTACTGAGAATCTGATTTAGTTTGCGTTGCGATTCCTGTATAACAATTTTCTGGCTTAAAGCATTTTCCTGATAAACATTCAAATCTATTTTTGCTTGCAAAAGGTTTGTTTTCGGGGAAAGGCCTGCATCAAACGAGGTTTGGAAAATTTTGACCCGTTCGAGGTTGAATGCTATTACCTCATTAATAGACGACAATTGTTGTTTTTGCCTCACAACATCAAAATATGATGCAATTACATCGTAAACAGTTTGTAATACCTCTTCCTTAAACTGAATTTCGCCTAAGGCTTGTATTTCATTTAATTTGCTTTTGGTAACAAACATTTTGCCTCCGTCAAACAGAGTCCATGTAAGAACAGGTCCCGCATTTAATGAATTTGAATGAGCTCCGGAAACATTGATTTCAGTCCCGCTGGAAAGTTTCTGATGAACATCATTAATTGAAACATTATCCGATGCATTAATTGCCACGTTCGGTAACATACCAGCATTACCAAGGGCATTGTTTATCCTTGCAATATCTGCATCATTGCGGGCAACCAATATGTTGAAATTATTTTTAAGAGCAATATTTACAGCCTCCTCGGCAGTGAGCACCTGCTGAGCCTGCGTATTGGCAAATGATAAAATGAAAATAAAAAGTATATGGGTTATGAGCTTCATGTTACTGGTTACTGGTTAATGGTTAATGGTTAATGGTTAATGGTTCGGCTAAGGTTTTACCTTAGTCGAATATATCCTTTACAGGCTATAGCCTGTTTTATATGACGAACGAGGTAAAACCTCGTCCGAACAGGGTTCTGGGTGGTAAAATTAAACATTTGGCGGACTAACAATAATTTGTTTACCCTTTGCACTTGCCATAATAGTATACATAACAGGAATTACAAACAGAGAGAGTATTAAGGCAAAAAACAACCCTCCAACTACAACAATCCCTAAAGGTACGCGGCTTTGAGCTCCTGCTCCCAATGCCAGGGCAATTGGCAATGCTCCGAAAATAGTAGCTAACGAAGTCATCAAAATTGGCCGTAAACGAGCAGCAGCTGCCTCAAATGCAGCATCGGCCTTGTTTAATCCAGCTTTTCGTTTCTGATTTGCAAACTCCACAATTAAAATACCATTTTTAGTAACAATCCCTATTAACATAATCATTCCTATTTCGGAAAAGATATTCAAGGTTTTGCCGAAAACCCATAAACTGAGCATGGCTCCTGCAATAGCAAGAGGAACCGTAAGCATAATGATAAAAGGGTCACGGAAACTCTCGAATTGTGCAGCAAGTATCAGGTAAATTAATACCAGCGCCAGAATAAGTGCAAATGAAATATTGGAGCTGCTTTCGGCAAAATCGCGGGATGGCCCTAATAATGTAGTTTGAAAAGAAGTGTCGAGGAGTTTTGCAGCTATTGATTTCATCTCATCTATGCCCTCACCCAGAGTGCGCCCCTCTGCAAGAGAAGCCATGATTGTAGCTGATTTGTACCTGTTAAAATGAAATAAGGTGGGGGGACTGCTGCTTTCTTCCATTTTAACCAGGTTATCAAGTTGTATCAGATTCCCTGTGTTACTTCTTACATAAAGAGAGCTGATATCAGCTGGTTTGTTACGCTCTTCTCTTTCCACCTGACCAACTACAAAATACTGCTTTCCGTTACGCAGGAAATAATCATACCGTTTTCCGCTTAATGCATACTGAAGGGTATTGGAAACATCTATTTCATTTACCCCAAGATTAGTGGCACGTAATCTGTCGATTGTAAGGTTTATTTCGGGTTTATTGAATTTGAGATTAGCATCTACATTTCCAAATATGGGACTTTTGCGTGCTTCGTCCAAAAATTTTGGAAGTACCGTTTGCAATTTTTCGAATTCCAGGTTTTGCAGAACAAATTGCACCGGCAACTGCGAACCAGCTGATAGTGATGTTGAAATTGTTTGTTCCTGATTAGGAATAATTCTTGCTTCAGGAAAACGCTTATACATTCGCGAAAGACGATCATAAATCTGCTGCTGGGTGGCCTTTCGCTCGTTGGGTTCTGTAAGAAAAATATTCAGAAACCCTGTATTACTGCTAGATGATGAAAACCCTCCTTTACGGGCAAAAATCAACCTTGCCTCAGGTACGCTATCGGTAACCAATTGAGCTATACGGTCGAGCAAATTGCTTGTATAATCAAAACCAGCCCCTTCGGGTGCGGTTAACGAAGTACGAATGATACTTTTGTCTTCCAAAGGTGCCAACTCCGATTTAAGTGATTTGCCAACAAAAATAATCACAATTAAACAAACACCCAGAATGCTATATGCCAGCCATCTGCGAGCCATAAAAAAACCAAGCCATTTGCGATAACCATTGTCTAACCCCACAAAAAAGGGTTCAGTAGAAGTGTAAAATCGTGAATGCCTCGATATTCGTCCGCCAAGCATAACATTTAAAACCGGAGTTAAAGTAAGCGATACAAGCGCCGATATCAGTACAGCACCGGAAACCACAATTCCAAATTCGCGAAACAATCTGCCTGTAAATCCCTGAAGAAAAATTACCGGAACAAAAACAATAGCAAGGGTCAACGATGTGGAAATAACTGCAAAAAAGATTTCGCGGGTACCCTGAAAGGCGGCTGTCCATTTATCCATTCCCTGTTCTATCTTCTTAAAGATATTTTCGGTAACCACTATACCATCGTCCACGACCAAACCTGTTGCGAGCACAATGGCAAGTAGTGTCAATACATTTACAGAGAATCCGAAAATATACATGAAAAAAAACGACCCAATGAGCGAAACAGGTATATCAATCAATGGCCTTAGAGCTATCACCCAATTACGAAAAAACAAAAACACGATGAGTACCACCAGCGAAATGGCAATAATAAGTGTTTCCACCACATCGTTAACGGATTGTCTAACAAACTTCGACTTATCATATCCTACAAAAATCTTTAAGCCCGCCGGCAGACTTTTCTGGATATCATCAAATCGTTTGTAGAACTCATTGGCTATATCGATATGGTTCGCTCCCGGCAATGGAATAAGCGCCAAAGCTATTCCTTCTCCACCATTAAGTTTTACTCCCGTTTCTTCGTTCTCGGGGCCAAGTGTGGCGTCACCTATATCGCTAAATCGAACAACCTGGTCTTTAGTCTGCCTGATGATAAGATTATTAAAATCGGTTTCAGTCACCAATCTGCCATACGTTTTTACAATGATTTCGGTGGCATTACCTGTAAGTTTTCCGCCGGGCAATTCCACATTTTCCTTTTCCAATGCGGCGCTTATATCCTGAGCTGTAAGATTATATGCTACTAGCTTTTGGGGGTTCAGCCACAACCTCATGGCTGTTCTCTTTTGACCAAAAAGCCCCACCTGGCTCACGCCCGGAATGGTTTGAAGTTTCTCCTGAAGTACGTTTTCGGCGTAATCACCAAGCTCCAAAGCATTCATGGTATTACTTTGCACCGAAATAGTAATTATTGGGTCGCTGTTAGCGTCCGCTTTTGTTACAATTGGTGGAAAATCAAGATCCTGAGGCAAACTGCGTCTTGCCTGCGATGTTTTATCGCGAACGTCATTGGCGGCCTTTTCCAGATCAGCGCCAACGTTAAACTCCACACTGATGTTGCTATTGCCGATTGCTGAAGAAGATGAAATAGACTTTACACCTTCAATTCCATTGATGGATTTTTCCAAAGGCTCAGTAATCTGCGACTCCATAATTTCGGCATTAGCTCCTGTATAGCTTGTCTGCACGTTTATGGTGGGAGGGTCGATGGCCGGATATAACCGCACACCTAAAAATCCATAGCCCACTATCCCAAAAAGTACTATAATTAAACTTAATACAATGGAGGCTACCGGCCGTTTTATTGCGAAATCAGATAAATTCATATCAACTTATTTTGTCACTTTTGCAAATTTCAAAACTGCACCGGGTTTGATAAATAGAATCCCGGTTGTTACAACTGTGTCGCCCGTTTTGATGCCATTAACTATTTCAACTAACAATGCCTGACGCACACCTGTTTTCACGGTAACGAAAACGGCTTTTCCTCCCTTAGAAAGAATTAATTTTTTATTTCTTTCCTGAGGAATGATGGATTGGGAAGGAACCATCAACGCATTTTTGTTTTCTTTCAACCGTAACTCAACATTTGCAAATGCACCGGGGACCAACGGTGTTTTGCTGGCATTAACAACTGCTCTTGCCTTCAAATTTCGTGTCTCAAAGTCAATTCCTTCCTCTGTTGCCATCACTATTGCATCGTATTTGTCATCATCTCCCTGAACCGTAAACTTAATTTTGCTACCTGACTTAATTTCCCGGCTATATTTTTCAGGAACACTGAAATCAAGCTTAAGTTGTTTTACCGCACGAATAGTGGCCAGTGCCGATGAAGGGGTAACCTGAGCGCCTATGCTTATGTTTTTTAAACCTATCATGCCATCATAAGGAGCCAATACCTCGGTTTTTCGAATCATCACTTTCAATACTTCAATATCATTTTTGATAGAGCTAACCTGCAAAACAGTTTGGTCAAAATCAGTAAGACTAATTCCGTTCACTTTTACCAATTCGTTTTGTCTTTTTTGGGTCTGCTCAGCTAACTGCAATTGGGTTTGAGCTTTATGTAATTGAGCTTGCAATTCGCCGTCAAATAGTTTTACAAGAAGTGTACCTTCCTTTACGAATTTTCCTTCCGGTAAATTTATTTTCACCACTCTGCCGACAACTTCAGGCATAAGAATTGTCTCATCATAAGGTTTTAAAGTTCCTGAAACAGAAATTACCTGGTCTAAAACCATTGGCTTAACAACATACCCTTCAAGAAACGATACGAGATTGTCTTGTTTTTTGATACCTTTTTTATCTTTATTTGATACATTGCATGAATATGAAACAGTTGCAATAAGCAACACAAAACAAAAATATCTGAATACAATCTTCATAGAACCCATTTTTACAAGCATCAAAGTAAATAAAAATTAAGGGTGATAGTAATAGAATTTTTCAGCAATTTGCAGTAAATATTATTAATAAATTAAAACACTCAGATATATGATTTGTTAATTTAAACAAATTCCATATTTATCCGAAATTCATACATTATCTTTAAATAAAAATTCAACTTTGATTTCAACTGTCAAACATCTTTCATGCAAAATGTAATCAACTTATTATTATTGCTTTACATTAGTTCGTTTAATGTGCAAGCCCAAAACCAGAAGCTGGAATTTTACATATCGCAGGGTTTTAAAAACAGCCCTTTGTTACAAGACTATCAAAACCAAATCAATTCAGCGTCCGTTGATAGTTTATTGGTAAGGGCTGGTCAGAAGCCTCAGGCTGATGTTAATGCCCAATTAATGTATGCTCCTGTGTTCAGCAAATTTGGTTATGACGATGCTCTCACAAATGGAGGTACCTATTCGTCGGTTTTTTCGGTTTCGCAATCCTTTTTGAACCGGCAAGTATTGAATAATAAATTTGAAGGATTAAAAACTCAAAAAAAATCTCAAAAAAATAAAAGGAAAGTATCAGAAAACGATTTGAGACGCACTATCACCAATCAGTATCTAACCTCCTATGCCGATTTTAGCGATCTCTCATTCAATGAGTCATTTCTCAAATTAATTATGGAAGAAAAGGAATTGCTAAAATCCATGGTAGAACACGGAGTTTACAAGCAAACTGATTTTTTGTCACTGTTAATTGAAACACAGACCCAGGAGATACTTGTTTTACAACTTAATACCCAGTTCAAGAAAGACGTTAGATTATTAAACGAGATTTGCGGGATAACCGATACAGGAAAATATGTATTAACTCTTCCTGAAATAAGTGAAAATGAACCAATAAGCTTGGCTCAGTCGCCGTTGTTGTTACAATATAAAATTGATAGTTTAAACATTGTAAATGACAGATGGACTGTGAATTTAAAATATAACGCAAAATTTAAATGGTTTGCCGATGCAGGATTAATGAGCAGCACTCCTCAAGGGCTCTCTAATCATTTAGGATTCAGCGCAGGGGTCAACTTCAGTATCCCTATTTATGATGGACATCAACGCAAATATGAGATTCAGAAATTGGATATTCAGGAAGATACCAGAGGGTTTTACCAACGTTTTTTTATAACCCAATATGATCAGCAGTTGAAGCAGTTAAATGAGGAAATAAACTCCGTCAGGCAACTTAAGCAGCAATTGAAAAAGCAGGCTGGCACAGCCACTGAACTCATAACAATGGCTAAATCCCAACTAAACATTGGAAACATGCCCATTACAGAGTTTATCAATGCGATAAAGAACTACCTTGGTATCAATCATAACCTTAACCAGGCTCAAATCAGGGAGTTTCAACTGATAAATGAGATAAATTATTTAATGCAAAAATAACATGTCAATATAATGATTAATAACAAATTATCATCTTCTACTATTTATTGTTTATTTTTAGCAATGATTTTTTGGGTTGCGTGTGGTCGAAATGTAGAAAAAACTGAAGAAAAAACCGTAACCATAACTCCGGTAACATTCACAAACATCAGCATTCAGCCTATGGTTGAAACATTGGAACTGAGTGCAGTTTCATCATTTCTAAAGAAAAATATTGTTAAATCGACAGCCATTGGAGTTGTTGAGAGCATTGATATTAACATTGGGGATCACGTTGAAAAAGGCCAGGTTTTGTTCACCTTGAAAACTAAAGAAGCCATCGCTATAAGCGAGATAAGCACCTCCGACACCAGCCTGAGGTTTAAAGGAACCGTGGAAATAAAAGCCTCAAAAACAGGGGTTATTACTTCCATAACTCACCAAAGAGGCGATTATGTGCTGGATGGCGACGAATTAGCCAATATTGCCGATCGTAGCAGCCTTGTATTCCTGCTCGAAGCTCCATACGAATTGCACAACTATCTAACAAAAAGTAAATCGGTAGACATACAGCTTTCTGACAATCGGATTATCAAGGGAATTATCAGTTCTAACCTGGCCCAGATGAACATTGCATCTCAAACAGAAAATTTCATTCTGAGGCCTGAAACCAACGAACCATTACCCGAAAACCTGATTGCCAAGATTAAACTTGTTAAATCGGCCAAGTCCAAAGCGATGGTTTTGCCAAAGTCGACCATTCTGGCAAACGAAGCCCAAACCGACTTCTGGGTAATGAAACTGGTAAACGATACCCTGGCAGTGAAGGTGCGCATCATAAAAGGTATAGAGAATACCGATATGGTTGAAATCCTCCCACCGGGCCTTCTTGAAACCGACCGTATTCTGCTCACGGGCAATTACGGATTGGCCGATAGCGCTAGGGTAAGCATCCAAAAGCAATAATCAATGAAAAATTTCTTTCATAGCCATAAGAATCCGGTTTCAGTAATATTAGCTATCATCATTGCCGGTGGGGTGTTTTTTTATAGCCAGATTAAGGTATCGCTTTTCCCGGAAATTACCTTTCCAAAATTAAAGGTTATCGCCGATTATGGCGAACAACCCGTCGATAAAATGATGATTTCAGTAACCCGGCCGCTGGAAAACGCCATCAAGCAAATTCCCGATCTAAATGTAATACGAAGCACCACCAGCCGCGGAACCTGCGAGATATCGGCGTTTCTTAAATGGGGAGCCAACATCGATGTAAACCAGCAGATGCTCGAATCGCGCATTAACCAGGTAAAAAACGAACTTCCTCCAACAGTTCAGATTGTAATTGAAAAAATGAACCCTTCCATCCTTCCGGTGATGGGCTTTACGCTTGAGAGTGACACGAAAACCCCTATCGAACTAAACCTCATTGCAAATTACCAGGTTAAACCATTTTTATCACAAATTGAAGGAGTTTCATCGGTTCGAATTATCGGTGGAAAAACTAAGGAATTCTGGCTTTTGCTGGATCAACATAAAATGAGCGCCCTTTCCATCACACCCGAAATCATCAGCGGGGTATTGAGCCAAACAAATTTCATCAGTTCAAACGGATATCTGTCGGATTACCGTCGATTGTACCTTACTGTTACTGATGCAGGGCTATATAATAAAACCGACATAGAAAATGTGGTTTTAAAAAATGATGGCCGGCGGGCACTCAAAATAAGGGATATTGCCACAGTAGAAGTGCGCGAAAAAGTGGAATATACGAAAATCAATGCCAATGGCAAGCAGGCATTGTTAATAGCCGTTCTCAAACAACCTAATGCAAACCTCATCGAATTAGAAAAAAAATACAGGTCGCGAAAGAAAGATCTCGACAAACTGCTGCCCAAAGGTGTGTACATCAGACCTTATTACAATCAGGCCAATTTTGTGAACGATGTCACTAAAAGTGTAAACGACAGCCTTTGGCTCGGGTTGATATTGGCTATGCTGGTTGCCATTATTTTTCTGCGCTCATTTAAAGCCAGCGCCACTATTTTGATTACTATTCCAATTACGCTTCTTCTGACTATTAGTGTTCTTTTCTGTTTTGGTTATACCCTGAATATCATGACCCTTGGCGCTATTGCCGCCGCCATTGGCCTGATTATCGATGATGCCGTGGTTGTGATGGAACAAATCCACCGGACGCACGAAGAACATCCCGAAGAAGCTACCCATGTTTTGGTACACAAAGCAATACAATACCTTTTCCCTTCCATGGTTGGATCGTCCATCAGCACTATTGTTATCTTTATTCCGTTTATGTTGATGGGCGGGGTTGCCGGTGCTTACTTTAATGTGCTTACCAACACCATGATAATTACGTTGGTTTGCTCGTTTTTTGTGACTTGGATTGGATTGCCCGTTATTTACCTCGTTCTTACCACGATAGGGCTGCGATTTTCGCACACGAAACCAATTCGTCCTAAAGAAACCAAACCTCAAAAATGGGTCAGTTTCTTTATCCACAAACCAATCATTAGCATCGTTTTTATTGCTGTCTTACTATTATCTATATTTTATATTCTTCCGAACTTGGAAACAGGCTTTCTTCCTGAAATGGACGAGGGATCCATCGTTCTAGATTACACATCACCACCAGGTACTTCGTTGGAGGAAACCGACCGGATTTTACGTGAGGTAGAAAAAATAATAGTGGATGTTCCGGAAGTAGAAAGCTATTCCCGGCGAACCGGTGCCCAGATGGGATTCTTTATTACGGAACCCAATTACGGTGACTATCTGATCCAATTGCGGAAGAACCGAAAAAAAACCACGGAAGCTGTGATCGGTGACATCCGTAAGAAGGTAGAATCCACTCAGCCGGCATTGCGTATTGATTTCGGCCAAGTAATTGGCGATATGCTCGGCGATCTGATGGCCTCGGTGCAACCAGTTGAAATAAAAATATTTGGCGACAACCAGGAAAAATTAAAAGAAATTGCCCGTCAAGTGGCAACTGAAATAGAAAAGGTGGATGGCACGGCAGATGTTTTCAATGGTATAACTATTGCCGGTCCTTCCGTTGAAATAAAACCGAAAGCAGAAAAACTGGCACAATTTGGCCTGACACCTGCTTCTTTTCAATTTCAACTACAAACGCAACTGGAAGGCAGCGTTATAGGAAATATCCTTGAACGCGAACAACGAACGGACATTCGGATGGCCTATCCTAAATATTCGAAAACCAGCCTGAACGAGATGAAGTCCCAGTCGATATTTCTTCCCGAAGGAAAGTTAAAACCTATTACCGAGCTTGCATCCGTTGAGATAAAAGAAGGTGTTGCCGAAATCATCCGCGAAAACATCCAATCAGTTGTTATTGTTACCGCACGGTTGAACAATCGTGGTTTGGGCAGCGTGATGAAGGATATCCGACTGCGTTTGAAAAACTTTTACGTCCCGCAAGGCTACCGCATCGAATATGGCGGGGCGTATGCCGATCAGCAGAAATCGTTTAGCGAGTTACTGCTAATTCTAATACTTTCGGTCATTATGGTGTTTGCGCTGATGCTGTTTCTCTTCCGCGATTTCAAAGCAGCCTTCATCATTATGTTAATCGCTTTATTAGGTGTAGCCGGAAGTTTAATCGCCTTATTTATCACTAAAACACCTCTTAATGTAGGTAGTTACACGGGTTTGATAATGATTGTGGGTATTATTGGCGAGAATGCCATCTTCACCTTTCAACAATTTATAACCAAACATGCCAACAGCTCAGTAGACGACGCACTGGTTTACGCCATATCAACACGCCTCAGACCAAAATTGATGACTGCTTTGGGAGCAATATTTGCACTTTTGCCTTTAGCTACGGGAATTGGCACTGGAGCTCAGATGCACCAACCACTTGCGATTGCAGTAATAGGTGGTTTTATACTGGCATTGCCATTGTTGTTGATCGTGTTTCCAAGTGTTTTAAGAGTGTTCTATCGGAAAAAAGTCGAAACATCATAAGATGAAATATATGAGGAATTTAGTCTTAAAATGATATTATTGAAAAATAAATAGTTTAAATGGAGTTAAAAAAATATTTTCTGATTTAGCAAACAGGAGAAAAAAGTGGTTTATAGCCATAACGTAGTGATATTCTTTATCACTACTGACCGACTAAAATAATAAG
>JANXXY010000054.1 GCA_025350365.1 Bacteroidales bacterium
GTGCTACGCACCTTTAATATTGATAAATTTTTTTCTACAAAGATGTCGCAACTACGTTGCTGTTTAATACCCAAATTTTATCATATAGTGATAAAGTGTTATTGTTCAAGATGTTTAATCTGTTAAAGTAGAATTAATTAATTATAATTTACAACAATATAAATCTTTGCATGACTATGTGCTAATACATTCCATTTATATTACTGAAATGCTTTTATTTCCATAATTTTTTCATCGAATTGTTCACGGAAAATAGATTTACTTTTAATCTTAGTTTTATAGGTATATATTGTAGTAACCGAGAAATCAAGAAATTTGGCAATTTTCTCGTTATCCTTAATTCCCAATCGCATAAGAGCATAAATCCGCAAATCGGAATTGAGCAATTTTTCGCCTTTCAACAAAATACGATCTTCTTCTTTAAATAAAGCGTTAAAGTCATTCACATAATTTGGGAATATTTTCAAGAAAATTTTATCAAAATTCAGGAATAGATTTTCTCTTTCATCTTTCAAATTACTGCTTTTAATAAGATTACTAAGATCCTCGTATTGCCTTGCAACTATTTTGCGATGTACGGTCTTTTGAAATGCTGCCATTTTCTCGATAAATTCCGAATTAATGTTGAAAAAATAACCTATATATTCTTCTTTAATCTTATTAGCTTCTATTAATTTATAGTTAGTACCCATTAAATTAAGGTTTATTTCCTGAATAATGGATTTTGCTTGTTTTAGCTTTCGTAACTGTTTAAATATCACAAACGCAAATATTAAAACAAGAATAATAAGAATGGTTATAAGAAAGGCATACACCTCAAGTATCGATTTTTGTTTTTCAACGGTATTTAACTTTTCGCCTTCAATAATTGGTAGAATCTTAGCAATTTCAATCTTCCGATGACGTGCATTATAGAAAGTTGCATCGTCAAGTGCTAATTTAATATAACGGTAAGCGGTTTTGGTATCACCTTTCTTAAAAATAAGATCAGATAAATTTCTTAATGCAACAGTTTCTTTGGTGGATGATTTAATGTCGGCAATGGATGCTTTAATCAGCCAATCAATTGCTTGATCATTCTGATTTAGAAGTGTACACAAATACCCAAGACTGGAAGCGGCTATCGCAAACTCATGCTCCGACAGGTTAAAATTGGTAATCCAATATTCAAAAGCTTCTTTTGCTTCTTGATTGTTAGTTCCCTTCATCTTCCTTAAGCTCATACACGACCAGTATGCTTTAGAATTTGGGTAAGTTAAGTTTATAGCCTTATTTAAGAACTGGTTCCCAGTTTTGTTATAAATTAAAGCAAAACCAGAACCACTAACGTAATCAGCTAAATCATAATAAGTTCTTGCAATAACAGAAAAGTATTCAAATTTCACAGAATCTGGCAAATTTTCAGGGTGGATACTATTTAAAGTATCAAGAGATTCTTTAAAGAGCCCCGAAGAAAGTAATACAAAACCCGTTTTAATCATTGCAAAGCCAATTTTTGTGCCATCCTTCATTCGGGATGCAGCAAATCGGGCTTTTACAATATAATTATAAGCCGAATCATATGTAAAAGACTCATACTCATTAAATAATTTCAAGCATAAATTATACTGCTGTACATAATCCGATTTATTTATTCTATAATATTGATTTGTTAAATTTTTTATTCGGTTAGTTTTCTGCATGAAATATTGATCCTTATTATTTAAGGTTCGCTCAAGTTCGTTCAGTAAACTGTCTTTAGAAGAAATGGAATAGGATACTAACGAATGTAAAATAAACACAAGTATAATTAAATGTCTATTCATAAGATAGTTTTCAGTTTTCGTAATTTATTAAAATGATGATTAATTGAAAATTAGGTAAATACAAATTTTCGATTTGTCCGAGACTTCCATCAATAAATTGAAAATAGAAAAACCCCATTTAAATGGTTTATTCTCAAACGCTAATTTCTAAACTTATCTGGCCTCCATTATTTAGTAATTATAATAAATATGTTTTAAACTTTAGTAATTATATTTAAAGAAAAAATAAATTTTATAACCTTATCATTTTTAACAGGTTAATCAGACTTAATAAAAATGAAATACAAAGTAAATTTAGCTGTTTGTATTTCATGGCAGAGTTTATTAATGAGACAACACTAACGTGTTATAGGTTAACTGCTCTCTTACTTTAGTTTTTCCCCGATAGGATTATTTTTTGTTCAATCATTGCTTTTACTTTTTTATGTATGACACCAGGCGCTGTTCGCCTTCGAGTTTGCGCAGGTGAGTTAAATCCTGAGTAAACTCGATAGTACCGAGGTATTCACTTTCCTTACCCCGCAAGGCAAAATATTCTATGTAAATAAAACGCCCTTGCATTGTAATCCAGAATGCTGCGCTATTTTCCTTTCCACTTTTGAAATCATTTAAAATCTCATCTACTACATGAACGCTTGATGGCGGGTGACACATGCGCACATCACGGCCTAGAATAGCCCGATTGCGTGTGAAAATGCGTTCGGCGCCAAGGCTGAAAAATTTTACCTTATCATCTTTATCCACGAATGTAATATCAATAGGGAGGGTTTTAAACAAAGCTTCCATTTCATTTATGCTAAAACTGCCTGTTGTAAGCTGAATGTTGTTTTTGGTATTATAAGTTACTTCGCTTATGCTAATACCTTCGGGTTTCCATTCGTCATGAGGGTCGTAAAGGCAATACCCAAACTCCATAGTTTGCTGGTAAACAGCATACCAGTCGTCATCGGTAAGCTTATCCATGCACATGGGAAGGAGTATCTCATCTTCCTTCATAATCATATCTGGAATGGCTCTAACAGCGGGGTATAAAACCATTTCTGCTTGTGTTTTGGCTTCTTCAATGGATACAAATCCCGGCCCAGAAAAAACCTCGAGGGCAGCTTTAAGTTTTTTCCTTATTTCGTCGTGCTTACCCCACATTACTTTGGGTGGTCCTGTTATTCCATATTTTTCTAGAAAAGGGAACAGGAGATATTCTTTACGTTTATAATGCTTGTCCACATCCATTAACTCATTGAAACATGCGTGAAGTTTAAGGAAGAGGTCTTTAACTTGTCCTTCCTTCAAATTTGGAATCTGCCCAAGCAATTGCTCGATGGCATTTACAACTTTTTCGAGTTCCCTGTTCTCTTTCTTAAAGGTATCAACAGGGTGTCCCGGGGGAACAGGTTTTGCCCCGCTTTGGTCAATATGCCCCTCGAGTACCATCGAGTGTATATCGCAAAATTGCATCACTTCTTCTTCGGGTAATCCTTCCGAAATTAGCTCTTGTTCCACCTCAACCACATCATTGTATGGAATGTTTTTTAGAAGTTCTACCAAACGCTTGCGCACTAATTCAGGGGCTTCGCCTTTATGAAGCTGCAAAATCATGTGTTTGAGAAGCGCTTTACGATTCTGTGAATTATTTATTATCTCGCTCATATACATTTTATTTTAATACAAATAAATTTAACATTTATCTCAAAAACAATCCCAATAAATGATGATTTTTATAACCTTACCAATGGTAGAAAAACACACGTAATGTAACCGCCGGGAATAAGTAAAGTTTTCAGGTTGTAACTGGTTTTATCTCCAGAAAGCTATATTAAATGAAATTGTCCCGGCAGGCAGCGAGGCCGTCAACTTGTTCCTTCAAAACAATACTTTACTATTGCATCGACATGAATTTTAGTTGTATTGAGCATAGGAACACCTGCATAACTTGCTTCTTTAAGGATGAGCGGAAACTCAGTACATCCAAGAATTAAGGAGTCAATATGCTCTTCCATCACCATTTTATCAATAATTTCTATTAAAATGCGGCGCGTATCGTCTTTAAAAATACCCAGTTCAATTTCACTGAATAATTTGGAATTAATCAATTCTCTATCTTTTTTATCAGGTATTACCACTTCTATGTTATGCCTTTTGAATACGTCGGAAAAAAACGATGCTTCCATGGTAAATTCTGTTCCAAACAAACCAGGACGCTTCAATCCCTTTTTAACACTTTCGCTACAAGTAGCTTCAATGATACTAATCAAGGGTATTTTTGATTTTTCTTTTAACCGGTCGAACAATAAATGAGGAGTATTGGCGCTGAGAGCTGCAAATTCAGCTCCGGCCAGTTTCAAACCATCTATTTTTTCCAACAAATACGTAGTAGCCTGGTCGTATTTTTTTGCTTTCATCAATCCCAAAAATTCCGACATGTTTACGCTGTAAACGATTATTTCCGGATAATTCAAATCGCCAATTTCATTTTTAAAAGCATTGATTATTTCTTTATAATAATCCATAGTTGCTTCCGGGCCTAAACCTCCGACTATTCCGATTTTTTTCATGCCAGTTTTAATTATCATCTTGTTAATACCGCTTTATGTTCATTTATTTTGTTTGCAAGAG
>JANXXY010000134.1 GCA_025350365.1 Bacteroidales bacterium
CTTCACATGGAAATTATTCAGGAACGTCTTGATCGCGAATTCGATATGGACGTTATCACCACTATGCCTAACGTTTCATACATTGTGTATACTAACAAAGGCGAAAAGGTTGACGTTCATAACCCGTCCGGTTTACCTGGCATCACCATGATTGATTATATCGAAGAACCCTATATTAAAGCTCAAATTATTACTCAGGCTGATTATCTGGGCTCGGTGATGAAATTATGCATTGACAAACGTGGAGTATTGAAAAATCAGGTATTTTTAACCACTGACCGTGTGGAGATTACCTTCGAGATGCCATTGGCTGAGATTGTGTTTGACTTCTATGATAAATTGAAAAGTATTTCCAAAGGATATGCTTCTTTCGATTACCATCTCATTGGCTATCAGAGAGCAGAACTTGTAAAACTTGATATTCTGCTTAATGCTGAAAGTGTTGATGCTCTTTCGGCTCTTATTCACAAGGAACATGCTTACGATTTTGGTCACAAGATTTGCGAAAAACTGAAAGAACTCATTCCCCGACAGCAATTCGATATTGCTATCCAAGCCGCTATTGGCGCCAAGATTATAGCACGCGAAACCATTAAAGCCGTTCGTAAAGATGTTACAGCCAAATGTTATGGGGGCGATATTACCCGTAAACGCAAACTTCTCGAAAAACAGAAAAAAGGTAAGAAACGGATGCGGCAGGTTGGTAATGTAGAGGTTCCGCAAAGCGCATTTTTGGCAGTGTTGAAACTAGGTGATTAATTGTATGGAATTCTTCACTACAGAAGAAATCAGTTTATTATCGGGTTGCACCCTGTGTCCCCGTGAATGCGGATCAAACCGTTTTACAGGATCTTTAGGTTATTGCAAGTGCAATGCAGGCTTCGGAATTTCATCGATATGCGTTCATAAAGGAGAGGAGCCAGTCATATCAGGGAATAAAGGTATCTGCAACGTTTTTTTTGAACACTGCAACCTGCAATGCATCTATTGCCAGAACCACGAAATATCCCGCAATGATCATCGTACGATCTTGCCTGAACAAAACTTCAATAATATTATTTATCGGATCTGCAATACTTTGGAAGAAACAGAAAATATGGTTGGCTTTGTGTCTCCATCCCATTATGTTCCGCAAATGATGGCTATTATACGCGGATTGCACCATGCTGGTAAGCATCCTGTTATCGTTTATAATACCAATGCGTATGATAAAGTAGATACATTAAAAAGGCTTGAGGGAATGGTAGATATTTATCTCCCGGACTTTAAATATATGGATGCAACTATGGCTCAGCAATATTCTCAAGCCAAAAATTACCCTGCCATTGCTTCATCTGCTCTTAAAGAGATGTATCGTCAGAAAGGATCGGCATTAATTGTTAACAACGGTATTGCCGAATCGGGAATTATTGTTCGTCATTTGGTACTTCCGGGCGCAGTGATGCAAAGTATTGATATTATGCGATTTATTGCCGAAGAGATTTCCACAAAACTTCATATTTCACTAATGGCTCAGTATTATCCAACCGCCTTAGTTAAAAATCATCTAAAACTCAATCGCACCATATCAAACAATGAATATCAACAAGTAATTGATGCATTTCACAATCTGGGCTTTTACCATGGCTGGATACAGGATCTGGAAAGCCATTTAGACATGCGGCCGAACTTCTCGAAAGATAAACCTTTCGAATAGCAATTTTTTGTAACTTTAGTGAAAAACTTTCGTTCAAAAGCTTGCAAACCATAATTTCATCGTAAATCCGTAATCTAGTATTCAAGCTATGAATAACAAAACAATTTTATTTCTGTCTCTTATTATCCTTGCAACAAGTTGTAAAGTGATGTATGTTCCCAATATGGTAAATGTACCTTTATTTAAAGAGAAAAATGAATTCAGGGGAACTGTAAGCCTCTCCGATTATCAGTTTGCTTACGCTCCACTTAAGAACATAGGCCTTATGGCAAATGGTTATGTAAGAAATTCGAGTTTTACAGATATTGCAAATTATTCGACATCGAGAAATTTATTTGAAGGCGGCGTGGGGTATTTTAAACCTTTAGATGAAGGATTTGTATTTGAAACGTATGCCGTTGGTGGAGTTGGAAACTTAAATTATAACAATTCTGATACATACAATTCTAGTACTAACTATAATAAATATTCAACGGGCTTTACCAGATTTTTTATACAGCCAAGCATTGGTTATACGGATGATTTTGTCGATATCGCATTTTCGACCCGGATTGTTCAGTTGGGTTTTAACGGCGTAAAATACGAAGGCTATACCACTCAGGATCTCGAAAAAGAGGAGATATTAAACCTCGACAAAACCAAATATTACTTTATTGAGCCAACATTTACAATAAGGCTTGGTTACAAATGGTGCAAAATTCATTTGCAGGCAATTTATTCCAATAAGGTCAACGTAGAGCCATTAAATTACCAAAAGGTTACCATGAA
>JANXXY010000265.1 GCA_025350365.1 Bacteroidales bacterium
GAAGACTGAATGCCGTGAAAACAGTTTGGCTATTCTTTGCTACTGTTACGGCAACAGTCCAAGCCTGTGTTGTAGTGGCATCTTCGGCAGTAACTGTGTAAGTGGCAATTGCTGTAAAGTTATTAGCCGTAGTAGCGCTTACCTGGACAATGGCTCCGATTTTCGCAGTAGCGCCAGCGGATAAGGCGAATGTAGCAGCAAGTGATGTTACTGACGTACCATACGGCATGTTAACCCCTATGGTATGGTTTACAGTGTTAATGGTTGCAATGCCTGTTTGACCGGGAAGACTGAATGCCGTGAAAACAGTTTGGCTATTCTTTGCTACTGTTACGGCTACAGTCCAAGCCTGTGTGGTAGTGGCATCTTCGGCAGTAACTGTGTAAGTCGCAATTGCTGTAAAGTTATTGGCCGTAGTTCCGCTTACCTGGGCAATGGCTCCTACTTTCGCAGTAGCGCCAGCGGACAAGGTGAATGTAGCAGCAAGTGATGTTACTGATGAGCCATACGGCATGGTAACACTTATTGTATGGTTTGCTGTGTTAATGGTTGCAATGCCAGTTTGACCAGGAAGACTATACGTAATGATATCGGTCTGATTGTTCAAATTCCCGGTTACACTTATTTCATCAAGGCCAATGTCGGAGGTACCCCAATCTGACGTTGCCATAAATCGTATCACACCATCCGCTGAATGAATGTCTCCCAAGCTGACTTTTATTTTAGTCCAAGTGGCTTTCGTTGTTTGCGAATTCACTTTTGTAAAGTTAGCTCCTTTATTGGTAGAGAGGAATACTTCCAGAGAGTCAGACCCACTGTTGTTAATATAATAAAAGCTTAGCGTGTCCTTGAGAGGAGCCGATGAAAAATCGATGTTTAAATCGAATTTTCCTTGACTTCCATCAGATGCATCATACGAATGGAAACGGGCTGAATGGCTGGTACTATTGGCTCCGGCCGGAGAAAATGAACCTGATAAGTTATTCCAGGCATGACGGATTACGCCCTGATCATCGCGGCTCCAGGAAATATTGCCGGTGGCAGGGCTACTACTCCAATATAACGATGGAACATCCAGAGTATCATTAAGATTTATCCAATTGTTATCGAAGTTTTCGGTAAAAGGCACCGTTGCACTTCCGGTAACTTTAATAAATACATTCTTTACAATCGAATCCTTGGAACTGGCATTGGTTACTTTTAGTTTAACGTTATAGAATCCGGGAGTGGTGAAGGTGTAGGTAGGATTTTGAACGGCTGATTCAACCGTGCCATCATTGTTAAAGTCCCAACTCCAGGTAGTGGGGCTATTTCCTGAACGATCGTAAAAACGAACCGTAAGTGGAGCCACACCAGTTGTTATATTCGATGAAAAGTCGGCCTTGACTGCTGTTGAAACGCCTGTTCCGGCAATGCTTACTTCATCAATTCCTATGTCAGAATACCCACCATCTCCTGTTGCCTTAAACCGAACGATTCCATTCGGATACGCAATAGTTCCGAGATTAACGGTGACCAATCCCCAGACAGCTTGAACCTTTTTAGAACTTACTTTTGTAAATGTTTTCCCCATATCGCCCGAAAGTAAAACCTCTAAAGAATCGGTTCCATCTGTATTAATATAATAATACGTAAGCGTTTTATTGCCAATGGCTGTTGAAAAATCAACATTCAGGTCTAATGACCCCTGATAAGAAGTATAGTAAGTGTGAATTCGTGCTGAATGGCTGGTAGTATTAGCACCCGCTGGTGAATACGAACCAGAATTTGATTCCCACGCCCCGCGACTATATCCATCATCATCTCTACTCCATGAATTATTGCCTGTTGCAGGAGTATTGGACCAATTCAACGACGGAACATCACGGACATTAATCAAATTTACCCAATTGTTATCAAAATGCTCGGTAAAAGGCAATGATGCCTTTGAGGTTATTTTAATAAAATTATTAAATATTGTTGTATCGGTGGAAGTTAGGTTGGAAACGATTAGCTTAACCGAATAAGCACCCGGCATTATAAAGTTATAGGAAGGGTTTTGAGTAGTGGCGTCAATAACCCCATCATTATTAAAATCCCATTTCCATGATGTGGGTGTGCCAGTTGATAGGTCTTTAAAATTTACTGTAATTGGTGAAACAGGTATGTTTGTTACATCAGATGAAAAATTAGCCACAATAGTAGATGAACCGGTTATGCTTACTTCATCGATGCCAATATCTGAATTTCCATAATCGCCTGTTGCCATAAACCTGATTACACCGTTTGCTGATGTTACGTTACCAAGATTTAGTACAATTTTAGTCCATTCAAAATTGGTTGCATGTGAATTTATTTTTGTAAAAGTTGCTCCACCGTTAATCGAAAGAAGAATATCCAATTTATCATTTCCATCCTTATTGATATAATAATAGGTAAGTGTTTTATTTCCTGTAGGCGCTGAAAAATCGACATTTAAATCGAGAGTTCCAGCACTGTAGTTGTTAGAAGAATGAAAACGTGCCGAATGGGCAGTGCCCTTGACCCCAGTTGGAGAATATGAACCCGAAGTCCACCACCAGGCTCCGCGGTCACTGCCATCATCATCCCGGCTCCAGGAGTTTTCGCCTGTTGCAGGCGTATTGGACCAATTTAATGATGGAACATCGCGGGTATTTTTAAAATTTATCCATACATTATCAAAATGTTCGGTAAAAGGGATCGAAGCCTTGCTATTTGCTTGTATAAAAGCTGTTTTTATAATTGTATCGGAAGAAATTGCATTTGTAGCAATGAGCTTAACCGTATACGTGCCGGGAGAGGTAAAAGAATTGACAGGATTTTTTGTAGTAGCATCAATGGCGCCATCATTGTTAAAATCCCATTTCCAGGAGGTAGGGCTACCTATTGACTGATCGAAAAAATTAACTGTAAATGGAGCTGCTGCATTGGTTATATTACTATTAAAATTAGTTATGACTGGTGGACTGGCATCTCCAAATACAACCACTTCATCCAGACCAATATCGGATGACCCACTATTAGAGGTTGCTTTAAACCTTACGATCCCATTGGGTATTGTGATGTTCCCAAGATTTACGGTTATTTGCGTCCATGTTGAATTGGTTTTTTGCGAATTTACTTTTACAAATGTACTCCCTCCGTTAATTGAAAGAAAAACTTCGAGAGAATCTGTCCCACCTGTATTGATATAATAATACGTAAGGGTTTTGTTTCCAGCAGGTGATGAGAAATTAACGTACAAATCTAATTTTCCGGCAGTTTTTGCATCAGTACCAGAGGTATGAAAACGTGCTGAATGTCCAACTTGCCTGACATCTGCAGGTGAGTATGATCCGGATAAATCATACCAAGCGCCACGGTTCACGCCATCATCGTCGCGGCTCCATGAACTGTCGGTTGTTGCGGGGGGTATTTTTCCAGTGAGCATTAGGCAGATCGCGAGTATTAATGCCATTTA
Source organism: Bacteroidales bacterium (assembly GCA_025350365.1). Classification (GTDB taxonomy): domain Bacteria; phylum Bacteroidota; class Bacteroidia; order Bacteroidales; family JAAUTT01; genus JAAUTT01. The sequence continues at coordinate 3,461 of JANXXY010000265.1, forward strand.
CCCAAGCCTTGTCAAAATGTTCCAGATAGGGCAACGCGGTATACGTTTGCGCCTGAACAATAGTCACTCCGCTGGTAATTATTAATACGGATACCAGTAAACAAATAAAGTAAAGTTTCTTCATAATTAATTGTTGTTAATGAATAGTTTGGATTGTTGATAGTTTGCCATTTTAAAGCCTTAATTTTTATTAGCTCATAGTTGCTTTAATATTCTATATGGTTTAAAATTAAAAAAAATTCAATTACAGTTAACTAGTTGTTTTTTGATACAAGGAATTTACAAAAACTAATTTTTCCAATGGTTACGTTTATAAGCGATTAGTATTTCAAAAAATGAATCATGGACAATAATTTATAATCATTCTAATTTAATCCATAAGTTAAACAGGTAGTTACTTTTAGAATTTCAATTTTAACCGGCTTATTTTTATTTAAATGCATTTACTGTTGGTTTATCCCGACTTATAATACTGACAACATCGGATAATAATGACTATTGATCAACAAAAAAATTAATTTGAGAAACAACAAAAATCCCAATAGGGTGTTTTCTAATCGTGGTTTTTTAAAATAGGTTCTACTTTAACATTAAATTGCATTAAGTATTGAATATTAAGCATGTTTTGATCTTAATAAACTAGCAGTTTTTTGTAAGCTATCCATCTACCATAAATTAATATATTAAATTATGAATCATACTATTAAAGAGGTTTCAACAGTAGAATTATTCAGTATACTTGATAAATCTGATTCTAAAATAATTGACGTACGCCCTGTAGATGCCTATAATGGGTGGATTTTGCAAAATGAAACCCGTGGAGGACATATTCCAAATTCAAAAAGTTTACCTGAAAAATGGCTTAAATATATGGATTGGATTGAAATTGTACGACACAAAAATATCCTTCCCAATAATACCATTATAGTTTATGGTTATTTCAGAGAAGATGCAGAACGTGTAGCCCTTCGATTTCTAAATTCAGGTTACCCAGATGTCAGGATTTATTCCGGGTTTTTATCGGAATGGCTGCCAAATGAGAGGCTTCCGCTTCAAAAGCTTGAACGATTCCGGAATTTGGTTCCTGCTTTGTGGGTAAAAAGTCTGATTGAAGGTAACAAACCTTTGGAATATAATAATGATAAATTTATTGTAATCCATGCCCATTACAGAAACAGAGATGCCTATCTGAGTGGACATATTCCAGGTGCCATCGACATGGATACTCTTGCACTCGAAACGCCCGAAACATGGAATAGGCGATCGCCAAATGAATTAAAGGTTGCATTGGAACAGCATGGAATTACTGTTGATACTACAGTTATTATGTACGGTAAGTTTATGTTTCCGGACAATGCCGATGAATTTCCAGGCAGTGCAGCAGGCGACATTGGCGCAATACGGAATGCGTTTTTAATGATGTATGCTGGAGTAAAAGATGTAAGGGTCTTGAATGGTGGCTTCCAGTCGTGGTCTGATGAAGGATTTGATATATCTTATACTGATGAGACCAAAAAACCAATTGCTGAATTTGGAGTACACATACCATCCAAACCCGAACTGGCTGTTGATACTCCCGAAGCTAAACAGATTATAGCCTCAGCTCATGCCGAGTTGGTATGCGTTCGCAGTTGGGCTGAATATATTGGTGAAGTAAGCGGGTATAATTATATAAAGGCAAAAGGGCGAATCCCCGGGGCAATATTTGCCGATTGTGGTAGTGATGCCTATCACATGGAAAACTATCGTAATGTCGATCATACCACCCGTGAATATAACGAGATAGCTGAAATATGGACTAAAAACGGCATTACACGGAATAAACACCTGGCATTTTATTGCGGAACAGGTTGGAGGGGAAGTGAAGCCTGGTTCAATGCTTGGCTTATGGGCTGGCCGAATGTGTCGGTATATGATGGTGGCTGGTTTGAATGGAGTAATGACCCTGCAAACGCTTTTGAAACCGGCATTCCCGAACATTATACGGCAAATGTGCATAATTAATAATAATCCTAAACCTCAATAAAATGGAAATAAACAATACATTTATTTCGACAAAAACTCAGATTTCAATAAACAATTACCTTGAAAACAGCACGAATAAGGAAAATATTAATGAAATATTGAAAGGTCTATTTGCAGAACACAAGTATATATCAAGCAAATATTTTTATGACAAGGCTGGTTCTAAATTATTTGAGGAAATTACCCACTTACCGGAATATTACCCCACTCGTACTGAAAAAGCAATTCTTAGAAATTTTGCGCCGCAAATAGCGAAAACTTTAGAAAACGTGGATATTATTGAACTAGGAAGTGGTGATTGTTCAAAAATTTCTATTCTTCTTGAAGCTGTTCCCCCGGAAAATTTGGGATCGATACGATATATCCCGGTAGATGTAAGTCATTCTGCCATTCTAAAATCATCCAAAATGCTTATTGAAAAATTTCCAGCCATCACAATAAATGGTTTGGTAGCTGATTTCCTTAATCATCTAAATATTATACCCAATGATGCAAACAGGTTGTTTTGTTTCTTCGGAAGTACGTTAGGTAATTTTACGCGAAAGCAATCAATTCAATTTTTATTGGATTTAAAAAAATGTATGCGCCACGGCGACCAATTATTACTTGGCTTGGATATGGTAAAAGATACTGCAGTAGTTGAAAACGCTTATAACGACAAGCAGGGCATTACCGCGGCTTTCAATAAAAACATAGTGAATGTGATAAATAGAATAGCGCACACCGACTTGGAAGCAGAATCCTTTGAACACATGGCATTTTATAACGGATGTGAGTGCAGAATTGAGATGCATTTAAAAGCCCTGAAAAAAATAGAAGTGTATTGTCCAGATTCTGATAAAAATATCATTTTTAAAAAGGGGGAAACAATTCATACTGAAAATTCACATAAGTATACCGAAAGGTATATTTTAAATTTTGCGGCATTGAGCGGATTAACAATAAATAATATTTATTCCGATGCCAATAAGTGGTTTTCGGTAGTTCATTTTATCTATTAATTGTATCAATAGTGTTGGCTAACATCTTGCAAATGTTTAGGGAATCCCCTTTTATTCCTCATGCATAGAAACATTAGTAAATAGATTGTTGAAGGTCGGTTATAAATCCTATATGGATGATATTTTTTCATTCGTTAACATTGATTTTTAAATCTAAATTATGAAATTTAAAACGATAACAGACAGAAAGCAAAACAAGTTATAACAGCCTAAGAGTCTCACCAAACTAACATTTGGTGAGACTCTGTTAGACCCTCAAATTATATTTTCAATAATATTCGATGTCCTCCAAGGTCAAATCTACTTTTCTACTCTCCTATTTTTCTACACATTCTTCTTCATAAACTCAAGATTCTTTTTTATCAACTCCTTTCTCTGCTCAACACATATGGCGGTGCGTAAACCATCTTTAGGAGTATTCATCACATAATCCGTCAAACGATCAAGGGTTGATGTAGCTACGTGCATGCGCGTATCCGATGATGCAAAGTAAATAAACACATCGCCGTTATCTTTGGCTACCCACCCATTGGTAAATAACACGTTGGAAACATCGCCGATGCGCTCATCGCCTTCAGGAGCCATAAAAAATCCACCAGGAGCATACGTTAATTTCCATGGTTCTTTCAAGTCAGTCATAAACATATACATCACATAGCGCAACCCTGCTGCACAGCCACGAACTCCATGTGCCAGATGCAACCAACCATGTTTTGTTTTGATGGGATGAGGTCCCTGACCGTTTTTTACTTCTTTAAGTGTATGGTATATTTTCGGATCAATAATCACTTCGTCTTTCACTTCGGCATTTTCCATGCTATCCACCAAACCCCAGCCAATGCCGCCACCCGATCCGGTATCGATAAACCCATCCTGTGGACGAGTATAAAGTGCATATTTACCGTTTACAAACTCAGGGTGCAATACTACATTACGTTGTTGACTTTTAGTTTTCAAATCGGGCAAACGCTCCCAAGTGATCAAATCTTTGGTACGGGCAATGCCTGCAGTAGCGGTGGCTGAAGATGTATCACCGGCCGGTGCGTTCGGATCTTTTCGCTCAGCACAGAAAATACCATAAATCCATCCATCTTCATGCTTGGTCAAGCGCATGTCATACACGTTTGTAGCCGGATTTTCAGTTTCAGGAAGTGTAATGGGATAATCCCAAAACCGGAAGTTGTCTATGCCGTTGGGACTTTCGGCAATGGCAAAAAACGATTTGCGGTCATCGCCTTCAACACGCACTGCCAAAACAATTTTTCCATTCCATTCCATTGCTCCCGAATTGAAAGCTGCATTTACCCCCAGGCGCTCCAGCAACAAGGGATTAGTTGCAGGATTCAAATCGTACCTCCAGAAAACCGGTGCATGATCGCCAGTAAGAATTGGATATTTATACCGTTGATAGACGCCATTATATTCAGCAATTGGCTCATTTGGCCGCGTAATTAACCGCTCATGCTCGTTAAGCAATCCATAAAAACGCTTATTAAAATCTAATTTAGTCATATTATCCATAAATCGTTATGAGTAACTCGTTATTCATTGTTAGGCTTGGTTCTTGGCTATTACTCTTGAGTATTAAAACTAGTCTTCCAATGTATCATACCATGTTTTCTTCATAGTAATTGCAATTGCAGCAAGCACTATAACACAAACAATAATGGCCGTTTTCTCCCTAATAACAATATATATTGGTAATGCCATAAGAATAATCTGACCAATAATACCGATTACAATATTAAACATGTCGCGGCCAAAATTGGTATTTTTCTTAAATTCAGGATTATCAAGGAGCACCATTTTACGAACTGGTCCCCAGAAACCCCATGGGCGAATGGTAGAATAGAATTTTTTTAGTACTTCGTCATCTTCAGGTTTAGTAAGATAAGTTGCCAGAATACATCCAAAAAGTGAACATAACAGAATGATAGGAAACGCATTCATATTCGGATTGTTATGTAGGGGCCAGTCATTTAGAAACGGCAAAAGGTTTAGACTTGTTAACAAAGGCAATAATAGAGCCGTGACAATGCCGGTTACCATTCCCCAGAAATATCCATACCCGTTGAATCTCCACCAGTACCATTTTAATACATTCGATGCTGTGTAACCGCCCCAAAGCGCTGAAACAATCCACAATACCACATTATTGATACTTTCCACAAAGAAACCAAAGGTAATACCCACTACAACCACAACTACAGATGCGATATAGCTCATTTTAACGTACTTCTTTGCATCGGCATTGGGATTGATATATTGTTTATAAATATCGTTAACAATATAAGCAGGTGCAGCATTTACAGTAGCAGCAAAATTACTCATGAAGGCTGCAAGCAAACCAGCCATTAGAAAACCTAACAGCCCAATGGGTACATAAGTTGCCAGCACCTGAGGAAGAATGGTTTCAAAATCGGGTTTTACAATTGAACTTTTATAAAGGCTGTCGAAATGAACAAGGGCAAGCACAGTTAAACCTGCAATCATAAAATACCGGGGAGGGTTAAGTACAATACTTACCAGTGAGCTCATTTTAGCAGCTTCGCGAGGACTTTTTGTTGAAAGAACACGTTGCATGTCGTAGTTTGGCGCCGGACCGGCAGCCGAAACAAATATCCCTTTAAACAACATCATGATAAAGAAAAAACCAAACATAGAATAACCGTCGTTTTTAATCCAGTCGTTAAAGGCAGCCACTTTAGTTGCCGAGTCAGCTTTAACCGTTGACCAGTCTAAATCGAGACCCCATCCGAAAAATATGTCTTTCCAGCCATGCGGAATAACTGCAGTAAGAGCATCAGGTGAAATCTGTGTCATAGCAATTATTCCGATGGCAATGGATGAGATAGTAAGAATTCCATATTGAATTACTTCGGTGATTACCACACTGAACATACCACCCTTAACTACATAAAAAGTGGTGATAGCCATTAATATCAAGGCATACAGGTTGGCATTGATTTGTGGAAATCTTAACAACGTTTCGGAATTAGTAATCAATGGGGGTAAAAAGGCAACAGCAAATTTGCCAATACCTTTGAAACCATAGGCTAGAAATCCGATCACGCTCACTAAAGCGAAAACAACAACAATAATATGTGAAAGATTAGCGCCCTTGCCACCTCCGAAACGTGTCTTTATCCATTCAGCGCCAGTCATTACATTGGAACGACGTAACCAAACGCTAAGATAAACCATTAAGAAAACCTGATTAAAAACGGGCCAAACCCACGGAAGCCAAACGCTTTTTAATCCGTAAACTGATAGCCAGTAAACAAGAAGCATCGTTCCTGCAATATCGAACATGCCCGATGCATTGGATATTCCCAGATAATACCATGGCAGACTATTTCCTCCCAGAAAGTACGATTTTAGATCGCGAGAAGCCCGATGCGACACATAATGCCCGATAAATACGGTAGCAATCAGGTAGAGGAAAATAATTGATAAATCAATATAATGTAAGTGCATGAATACTTTAAGTTAGTTAGTATTATTTTCAGAGGATAAATATAATAATTTACGAGATTTTTCCTTTCTAAAAAACTATCCAGAAAACAAATATTCCAGTAAAAAGAGTTTTTTTGTCGGCTTTAGACATTTATATAATTACTATATTTGGCAATTCCAGATTTATTGAATATCTATTGTTTCCGTAATATCAGGTTTTCAAGTATTGTAACTCATGGTTTGTATTAGTTATCAATTATTTGTAAATTAAATCAATGAAAACAAGGCATTCATTTAACCATTGCATCTCTGGTATTAAAATTTATAAATTAAATTATGAAGGATTTAATAATTGAAGGTAAACCATTGGGGAAAACACCATCCATTGAATTTAAAACTAATGGCGATTTAAGAATTTCAGGGCGGTCAATACCAGAAGATTCGCGTACTTTTTACGAACCTGTTTTCAAATGGCTTGATACCTTTAAAAGTCATCTCCCGTCCAAAATTGAAATGAAAGTAACACTTGAGTATTTTAATACCAGCTCCAGTATTCTTCTTTTAAATATGTTCAATTCTCTTGTGCAACTTCATCAGGATAATCAAACTAATGTTAAAATTATTTGGTATTACACCGAAGATGATGATGAAATGAAAGAGGCTGGAAGAGATTATAAAAGCATTGTAAGGGTTCCATTTGAAGTTATTCAATTAACTAATTAATAATTGTACCTAACTTATTATTTTTACAGCTTTTTAAATCGGGACTGATGATGGAATATTTTGATTTTATAATTGAGTGGTATAAAGCCCATCTGAACTATGGTACCATTACTTTATTTATGGCTGTTGAAAGTTCATTTATTCCACTGCCTTCTGAATTGATAATACCACCAGCTGCTTATTTGGCGGTTAAAGGTCAGCTTAATTTATCCCTAATCATTTTTTTTTCTACCCTCGGGTGTATTATAGGAGCATTATTTAATTATACTCTTTCGTATTACCTGGGACGAAAAATTATCTATGCAATGGCTGAAAGCAAATGGGCAAGGATATTTTTTGTAACTCCGGCCAAAGTGGATCATGCAGAACAATATTTTTTAAAAAACGGAAACAGTTCAACATTTATAGGTCGTCTTATTCCGGGAATTCGGCATCTTATTTCTGTACCAGCCGGTCTGTCGAAGATGAAGCTCAGCAATTTTGTAATTTATACTGCTATTGGTTCAGCATTATGGAATGCTACTCTGGCAGTAATGAGTTACATGCTGATTGATAAATGGAAAGTGTATTTTAAAGAAATTACGTGGGGATTTATTCTTATTGGTTTAGGGTTTGTTATTTATTTGATTATTAAGGCTGTAAAGAAGAATAAGAAATAATAATAGTAACCGAGAAACAATTTGATTTGTAGATTTCTCACTTCGTTACCAATAAACGCCTATCGTGCCTTGGGCAACCGCGGCGCTTTCGGCGTCATCGTCACGAACGCGGCGTCGCCCAGGGTCGCCCCGCGAGCGGCGATGGACGGAGGCGCGTCGCTGATCGTCGGCGACATCCTGTCGGATCGCGATGCACGCACGACCACCTTCGGCATGGACAGCGTGCTGTCGACCCGCCGCTGG